>JAFZWN010000123.1 GCA_017617295.1 Clostridiales bacterium
ACGGCATATACTGCCCCGCGGTATACTGTCTTTTTCATAAATTGTCCCCTTTAATTCCATTGTCTATATCTTTGTGACGAGACAGTTCATGTATATGTTGCAAGGGATTAACCTGTGAGAGTTAAGCCGGTCATCGATCTTCCCGGGCTCTTTAGTGATAAATCGAAGAGTTTTGTACCATTTTTCGATTTTCGCCTAAATGGTACAATTATTTTCATTGATTTCTGTACCATTTTCGCGTGTTTGAGACAAATGGTACACAATTTCAAAGATTTTCTGTACCCTTTTAATGATTTATAGCAATTTGGTACAAAAATCTCGATGTTTTTTTGTACCAAATCTTTGATTTCGGCATTTTGGTACAAAAAATACTCCGGCCATCAGCCGTGCTGATAACCGGAGTTACAGGAATAATTAAGCAATGGTTATCTTACGATCCCGTAGCTCGCGCAGATCTGACCGAACTCTTGCGACTGTGCGAACCCGTTAAATACTTCCTCACGGGAAACACCTGAATCAAGCTGGGCTACCCAGGCATCGAATCCCGAAGCGTCTGCTTCACGGCCCATGAAGGTACGGTAAAGGCGGTTGACGAATTCGGCATTGGACACGTTCTGGAGGGTAAACTCTTCACTGAAGAAGAATCCCCTTGCAGCTCCCGTACCGGTATCTCGCTGATTTGCAAGCTGTCTAGCCCAGGCCATGAGACCCACAGGATCGGCATCCCGTCCGAGACATGTCGTATAAAGCCTTGTGGCGAATTCGATAGTCTGGGAATTAGGGTCAACTTCTATGGAAGGCGTTCCCGTTCCGCCGCTTCTGATACCGTAAAGAAGACAGAGATTCGCCCATTCGGTGGAATTGATAAAGCCTTCGATAATCTCCTGCTTGCTCCCGCCGTGATCAAGGACTGCCACCCATCCGGCCAGTCCGTCGGCGTCCGCCTCACGGTTGAAGAAAGTACGGTAGAGCACGCGCACGAACTCTTCGTTAGAAACATTCTTGTTTAAGAACTCGGGGCTGTAAAGGAACCCTCTTGCAAGATCAGCTCCGGTCTGGCCTCTCTCGGTAACAGCCGCGATCCAGTCAGCCTTGCCTACAGGGTCAGACGCGCGTCCAAGTGCCACGGTATAAAGCCTCTCGACGAAGTCGGCAACACTGAATCCTGAAGATGACACGGCCGGTGCCGGAACGGAACCTCCCGTACCCGAAGGAGCAGAACCGCTTCCGCTGCTTCCGCCGCTTCCGCTGCTTCCGCTGCTTCCGCCCGGGCGAAGGATCGAGAAATCCGCCGTAGCCGAACCCGGATTATATATATCATCTCCAGGATATGTGGCTCTGACCGTATAGTCGCCGGCTGCTGCGGGAACGGTCGTTGAATAAGTGGAATCGTCCGCTCCCCTCTCCTTATATTCATAGATCATCGAAGCGCCCGTGGGCGGATCGGAAACCTGCGGACTACAAGGCGTCTCGCCTTCATTCCAGTCGTCTATCTCGAGCATCAGGACGGGATCGATCTTACTCACCGTTACCATAACATAATCGAACGGGGAACTGAAATATCCGTCAGAAGCTTTGGCAAATGCAAAATAGTAAACATAATATGTTCCGGGCATATCGGCTTTGGGAACAGCCGTGCTGAAATTCTGATAACCGCCCAAGTAGGTGGTAACGCAATAAGCCATCCTGCCATTTTGAGCCGTGCCGGGGATGACCATATCAGCCCCCGAACAGGCCGTCAGCCCCTCTACCGGAACAGGCGGCGTGACTACAACCGCATTGGGAAGTTCATAACGATACGGATAAGTGATATGACTGAACATCCAGTCTTCCTGGTCAGTATATTGCTCATAGTTGCCGAACGTAGAGAAACATATTACCTCTTCATTTCCGGTAGATATATCCCTTATATCCTGGCTGAAATAACATCCCGGATTAACATGCAATTGTACGCCTGCATATCCGTCCTTAAAACATCCGTTGGTATCGAGCGCAAGAGCAAGCGAAAGCTCTCCGATACAGCTGCGAAGGTTTCCGTTGTTCTCATCAGACCTGCTGATCTGCACATCTATAAGACTTGTGCAATGGCTGTTATCGAGGCGCAGATAATTGATCCTGCTGTCATACAACGCTCCGGTGCCGGATTCAAAGCACAAGCCTTCATTGACAGTACACCCTGCCATGACCAGCGTATCATTTCGATTCACTGAAACAGCGACATCGACAGTCGAATTCTCGATAGTTATCTGTCCGGGGTTCTGATCAGACCAAATTTTCAGTATGCCGTCCCCTGCGCTCCCGATGGTAGAGCCGCCGATGACAAGGTCATGTCCGTCAAGGTCAAGATAGACGATCCCTCCGTCGGTCAGATTCAGGGTAAGATCCTCAGAAGTAACGGTGACATCAGTCAAAAGTGTGATCTCATCCTGAGCGCCTGCCGCAGCGAAAGCCTCCGCAAGCGAACTGTACTTTGGTCTGTTTTCGACAGGATACTGATTAAATCTTCCTACGCTCGCGACCTCGCCGTCAGCCCGGACAGTCTTTCCAGCAAGGGGGATACATCCTCCGGCCAGGGCAAAGCTCAGAGCAACACTTATAACACGCTTGAAAAACGTTTTTCCTCCAAACATCAGGCTATCTCCTTTCGCTGTTATCCCATCAGATATTTTCATTATATCGAAAAGTGATTTTACAACAACAGCTGAACCGCATAAAAACACCGCCCACATCAGTCAGCGATGCAGGCGGCGCATGATTTCACCCGGTTATATCAGATCAGTAGTTCTTCTCGTTGATCTCAAAGTAGCTCTGAGGATGATTACATACGGGGCAGACTTCGGGAGCCTCGGTGCCTACTACGATATGGCCGCAGTTCCTGCACTCCCATACCTTTACCGTACTCTTCTTGAAGACTTCCTGTGCCTCGATGTTAGAAAGGAGCGCACGGTATCTCTCCTCGTGGTGCTTCTCGATGGCGCCTACCGCACGGAACTTGGCGGCGAGATCAGCGAAGCCCTCAGCCTCGGCAGTCTTGGCAAAGTTCTCATACATGTCTGTCCACTCGAAGTTCTCGCCGTCAGCTGCAGCAGCAAGGTTATCGGTAGTCTTACCGATGAGCTTGAGCTCCTTGGCCCACATCTTGGCATGCTCCTTCTCGTTGTCGGCAGTCTTCAGGAAGATGGCGGAGATCTGCTCATATCCTTCCTTCTTGGCTACTGATGCGAAATATGTATACTTATTTCTCGCCTGGGACTCTCCTGCGAAAGCAGCCTGCAGGTTCTTCTCCGTCTGTGTTCCCGCATAAGGATTAGCGGCGGGAGCATCAGCCTCGATAACCTCGAGATTCTCACCCGATGCCTGGCACAGAGGGCACTTAGCCTCTTCACCTGCTGCTGCCTCGAACTCGTGTCCGCAGATCTTGCATTTGTACTTAGCCATAGTTTTTTCCTCCTTGGTATGGTCATTTAATTGTGTACATGTCTGTTGCGGCTTCCCCGCATGAGGGATGCCGGTATATTCGGCGATATCCGAATCAAGAGTAATGAGATTAGAAAGCGACAGAGCGCTCACCGAAGTTACGCCGCATACGCGCGCGAACATCTGAAGCTCCTTTGTGCTGACGCTAAGAAAATTACCGACTCTCTGAGCAGCTTTATCGATATCGAGGCGCGCACGAAGCTTCGGGTCCTGGGTGGCGATACCTACGGGGCACATACCTGTGCCGCAGATACGGTACTGCTGGCAGGCCGCGGCGATAAGTGCGGCCGAGGCTATGGCGACGGCGTCGGCTCCCATGGCGATCGCTTTCGCGAAATCAGACGGGACGCGGAGTCCGCCCGTGATGATGAGTGCTATATCGGATCCTACTGAGTCGAGGTACTTACGTGCGCGGCTCAGTGCATAGATCGTCGGAACGGAAGAACTCTCACGAAGGAACAGCGGCGAAGAACCGGTCGCACCTCCCCTGCCGTCGATAGTAACAAAATCGGCACCCGAATAGACTATCCACGCCAGGTCGGCCTCGATGTTACCCGCCGCGATCTTGACGCCGATCGGACGGCCGCCTGAGCGGGTGCGCAGCATATCTACCATAGTCTTCAGGTCATCGCGCGAGTTGATCTCGGGAAACTTCGAGGGGCTCTGGATATCCTGACCCACCGGCCTGCCTCGGAGCGCAGCGATATCCTCCGTCACCTTCTCGCCAGGGAGATGCCCTCCCATGCCGGGCTTGGTGCCCTGCCCTATCTTGATCTCGATCGCGTCGACCTTGGAAAGGTTCTCGTCGGTCACGCTGTATTTGTTCGGTACATACTCGAAAATGTACTTATATGCATTCTCGTACTCGTCAGGAAGGATGCCTCCCTCGCCGCCTGCGATAGCCGTTCTCGCATACGATGCGCCGCGCGCCAGAGCCGTCTTGATCTCCTTTGAAAGAGCACCGAAAGACATATGAGAAATGAATACGGGACTCTCGAGCACCATGGGCCTGGCGGCATTCTTGCCGATGACGGTCGTTGTACTCACGGGCGCTCCGTCATCCAGAGGTGCCGGATCGAGCTGGTTGCCCTTAAAGAGGATGCTGTCCCACGAAGGAAGAGGCATCTTGGTGGACATCGCAGCGTGGATGGTCTTGCCCGAGACCGCCATCTCGTGGATCTCTTTCATATATCTCTCGGAAGTATCGGTCCTGGAATAAGTGCTGTCGTAAGCAAGCCCGGAAGGAGAAGCGGAAGACGAAGCTGCAGCTTCCGAAGTCCCTGCCTCATCCTCTTCTATCTTCTCAAAGACTTCAGACGGCTGCCCGCAGACCGGGCACTTCTCAAGTTCGGAAAAGGGCTTTCCTTCTTTCTCTTCATCGTATACGTATCCGCATACGGAGCATCTGTACTTAGCCATGGGATTCCCCCTCTCCGATATAATATGGACTATTTAATTGTCACTTACAAACTGGTATTTGTCAATTAAAAAATATAATTATTTTAGAATGCTTCTAAAAATAATCAAATGTCAGGAGAGCACCCAAAAAGACTCTTCACGGAAACCTTGTGAGACCGAACCAAACCTTAAAATCGCTCTCAATTCAATTCCCCCGTAAAACAACACTAAACCGACAAATTGGTATGAAAATGGGGTATATAGAGTTAAATTCCCCATAAAACTACATGAAGCTGCAAACTCTGTATATTTATGGGGAATATCGATCGGCCGTATGAAGTTCTTCACTTCAACCTTTTTCAAGATTTCAAAACCATACTTCAACCTTTTTTCTTAGTTCAGACCCCCTATTTCAACCTTTTTTCGATTTTTGGGGAAAAAGGTTGAAATCCTCTTATATGCCGGCCTTTGTCATATTATAAAGATCTGTCAGCCCCTCTCGTTTGCGAGCGTGGAAAGCCTGTCCTCGATCAGATCCGCTATCTCCTCCGGCGTCTTCTGATCAGCAAAATAAGCTCCCATCTCCTCACGGATTATTATCTCCTGCTCAGTGTCTATGCAGCCGACCCCGTTACACCTGTCGATCATAGCTTCATACACTTGAACAAATACATCAGGATCCATGTATTCGGTATCATATCCAAAGTCGATCATGGTCTCCGGAAAAATCAGATTGTGTGCATATTCGGCAAGACGGTTATAACTCTCGGCTACCTCCCTTATCTGAGTCTCGACCCCGGATCTGCTTACGGGGCAGTAGTCCCCCATCCGGTAACGGTCCTGCAGATCAGGACTGATAAGAAGCGAGATAAATTCCCTGCATTGCTGCTCGTAAGCCGTGGAGGCGGTAACAGCGACAGAATGCATGATCCGTATATTGGGACCGGTCGCGCCGGTGCTCGGCAGTCCCATCAGGACCATATCATCGATCACGCCATCACAAGCCTCCGCCAGGCAGTAAGGATGATCCATATCAAAGTATTTGACTCTCGAAGCACCCTGTGCCCAATAATCATATACTGTCATATCGTCGGCAAATGCCGGCTCCAGATACCTGTCCCTGGAGTATTCAGCTAGCTCCCAGAATTCATCGGATCTGAAATCTGTGATCCCGCTTTGGCTCAGACATCTGATAAAGAAACTTTCCCTGGGGATCGCCGTCGGATCTCTCCCGTTACAGATATCATGCACCATCTCGTCATACTGATCGAAAGTAAATCCGACCCGGCCGTTCTCAGTATCCCCGCTTCGCATGACAAGACCATGAGGAATGAACGCCAACGGGATATTATAGAGCTTACCGTCTGTTCGAAGTGCCTCAAAGACATTGGAAAAGGCATCGTCAGGAAGGGTAAGATCGGACAGATCGATCAGATACTGATCATCACACAGCTGCAGGAGGCCATATGCATCGAATATAATATCAGGACCGTCTCCCGACATCAGGTCGATCATCAATCTGTTATATACGATACTCTCGTTGCTCAGATCAGTTCCGGCCCCTATCAGGCTGCCGGTATCGGGATCATACATATTGTATCGCGGATCGAAGATTATACGGTGAGTAGTACTTCGCGCATTATATTCACTGACCCCCTCTGCCACGATATAGCTGACAGGGGTCAGAGAAGCGGCTCTTATTATCTCCTTTCCTTCATTCGGATTATTCTCGGACCTCGTAAGCACGAAGACACGATGAGTGTCCCTCTCCACATCAAACATATTGTTCCCGAGAGGAATATCTCCGGACATGATGATCGTATCGCTGTCAACATAGTCTACATAAAGATCCTGAAGGAGCATCATATTCATATTGCAGCAGTTATAATCAAAATACGTACTGACAGTCCCTTCTGTCAGGTCAACTGTCTTGATCTCATAGTCTGAACTGATAATGTTGCCGATGCCTTCGATATAAAATCCCTGATAAAAAGAGAGATCATCAAGAAAGGAAAGATCCGCATCATAATAAGACAGTTCTTTGCTGTCAAGATCGAGCTGTACATATCTGACCCAGTCATAGTTATCAATTCTCATGAGTATACAGTTTTCGGAAAGCCTGAACAGAACGCTTACTGAGCTGTCGCATAAATTTCTGTCAAAATCGTAAAACGAGACCGTCTCAGTCTCCCCCGAAGGATCCGTAATATCGACTTTCACGTCGCGATCGTTAAATTCTCCCAACCCGTAATCAAGATAAACATGTACATAATGACCGTCACACTTTGCCGATATTATGTCAAGGGAATCAATAAAGCCATCTGTGATCTCTTCCAGTTCATCCAGGTCGGTCACGGAACCATCGGCGGGGTCAAAAATGACACTGTATCCGTTAAGACCGGATCCCCCTATGTCAGTATAGGAAAAATCTATCTTAATCTTATCGCCTTTGGACTCGACATTATCATAAAGCCTAAGATGACTTACAGTCCTCGGGTATTGAGCATCTATAAGATCATTAAGATCTACAGTCTGCTCATGATTCCCCTGCTTGTCAAATATAAGCATATAATCATGCGACTCTTCTAATATATAAGAGGTACCTTCTTCCCTTAGGATCTTCGTCCCGTGAAAAAAGAAAGCCAGCTTTTCGCCCACGACCCCCAGGAACTTATATCGGGAATAACCCGCGTCAAATTCATCGAGATCGATATAATCTCCTATCGAAATGCACTTATACTCATACCAGCAGTCACTGACTTCATACCCAGCTGAAGTTTCCGGCCTTTTTGAGCATCCTGCCGTAAAAATGTGTGACATTGTCATAACCACCGCCAAAAGCGCGGCCGCCGCTCGCTTTGATCCCTGTCCCATAAATCTTCTCCTTTGAAGTCTTATCCTCTCTCGTTAGCCATCGTGGCAAGCCTGTTTTCGATAAGATCCGCGATCTCATCAGGCGTCTTCTGCCCCGCAAAATAAGCTCCCATCTCTTCTCTGATTATGATCTCCTGCTCACTGTCAAGACAGGGAGCACCGCTGCAGGAATCGATCATGGACTCATAGACAGATATGAATGTATTGGGATCCATTTCATCCTCGGTAAATCCCATTCCGCCTGCCAGCGATGACATACCAATACTGTCGAGATATTCCATGTATCTGTTATAGCTTTCTGCCGTTTCTGAAACAACGGTCTCAACTCCCGAATGGCTTATCGGATTACCGTCACCTAAAGTATAGCTTCCCTGAACCTCCGGGCTTAGGAGCAATTCCACGAACTCCCTGCACTGCTCCGTATATTCCGTACCTGCAGATATCGCGACCGAATCCGTGATGAGAAGATCAGAGCCGCGTCCGTCGCTGCTGGGAAGAGCCGTTAGCACCAGATCATCGAAATCGGCACCGAACGCGTCGATCAACCAGAAAGGATGATCAAGTTCCGCATATACGATCCCCGGTACAACGGATGTATAGGGACGGTAACTGTCTTCCGCATCATCATGATCCGTGACAGATTCCAGATATCTGTCTCTGGAATATTCTGCGATCTCCCAGAACTCATCGGATCTGTAATCGGTTATGCCGCTGAGCTTCAGACAGTTGATAAAGAAGTCTTCACTAGTCATGGCAGTGGGATCCGAGCCGTTACATACTCCGTGAACGAACTCGTCATATTGGTCGAAAGTAAATCCTGCCCTTTCAGTTTCCATATCGCTCCTCCTTCCGAAGATACCGTGAAGATCGAACGCCAGAGGCACTATATACAACTTTCCGTCCGTGACGGCAGAATCAAACACGTTCATAAAGGCATCATCAGGAAGAGCGATATCTGACAGATCCATAAGATACTGATCATTGCACAGCTGGGTAAGTCCGTATGCATCGAAGATGATATCGGGTCCGTCACCATTCATGATATCCATCATGAGACTGTTATAAGTCAGGCTCTCCGCGCTAATGTCGGCGCCGGAGTTCGGCGTGTTATATCCCGCACTGTACATGTTGTATTTTGGATCCACGATGATACGGTGCGTCGTACTCTGTTCGTTGAACCTGCATATACCTTCAGCGGCGACATAGTCGATCCCGGATAGTGCGGCTGCCCTTATGATCTGTTTTCCTTCATTCGGATCGGCATCCGATCTTGTCAGCACATAGATCAGAAGATCTTGGCGCGTCACATCGTAAATATCATTCGTCAGAACAGGCGTACCCGACATAACTATGATGTCGCTGTCGATATGATCGATATCCAGGTAGTTCATCAGCGCCATGTTGAGATTACAGCAGTTGTAATCAAAATAGTCGCTTATACTTCCCGCTTCCAGATCGACAAGCTTGAGGTCGAACCCCGTGGAGATGATATTGCCTATACCTTCGACATATTGACCATTATTGTAATAGACCGTATCCAGTACCGACACGTCGCCGCTATAGACCGACAATGCCTTTGAAGCAAGATCGACCTGCACAAATCTCGATCCTTCGTAATCGAGAAGTTCCAGGAGCATCATATTTTCGGAGAGCCTGAACAATGATCCTACACTGCAATAAGTGAACCTGGAATCCAGTTCTGTTACCGACAGAACAGTTGTCTGACCGTCAGGGTCAAGAACAGACACAGCCAGCTCGTCATAGTCGGAAGAGATATCGGAATAGATCATCTTTACCGATACTCCATACCCGTCACACTTGGAAGACACATAGGTATATCCGTTAGTTACGCCCTCCGAATAACTGTTTTTCTGTGTCAGTTCCGAAAAGAGTTCAGTCGCGGGATCGTAATACACATAATAGTAGCCCGACGAGCGTGACGAGCTTACAGTCATATCGATCCTTATCCTGTCACCTTCAACGGTAATATAGTCGACAAACCTGCCGCTTCCGCTGATCTCCTGAAGCTGTTCATCCATAAGTTCGTCCAGCGACAGGACTTCCGGGTTATTGCCAGTCTTGTCATATGCGATAAGCTTGATCTTTTCGTTATATGTCGAGAGGGGGGTGCCGTGCGACTGTTCGGAACCGAAAAAGGCCACCAGGATCCGGTCTCCCACGACACCGATCAGTTTGGATGACGTAGTACCCGCTGCATACTCGGAATAATCGATAACATCTTGTATGTCAAGCCTGGTGTATTCATACCATGAAGCGCTCTCATTACCGCCCTGAGCGTCTCCCTTTTTGGAACATCCCGGTATCATAATGATCGATACCGCCACCGTTACTGCCGTTATTCCGGCTGTCAGTCTTCTAAATACGTGTCTCATGATCTACCCCATAAATGTGAAGTTATCTTTTTCTACACACAAATGACGACCTGAAAGATCAAAATGTTGCAAAGATTTTTGATTAATTCCGGTTAGTTGATAAACAGGGTTGTCAGAGAGGTCAAACATACGAAGATCATTGAAAATTCCGGGTATTATATCTATATAAGGTAAATGCCCCGATAGATTAGGAGTGTTTACGTAGTCATCTCCAACATCGATCTTAACTCAGTCAATCCGGGCTTATCCAAATGGCCGGCCGTACCCCGATAAGGACATTGCTGCCGTTTTCTCCTCTGCCGCCGCTGCCCGCGCGGTCTCTGATGTAGCGCTCGGAGAAGGCGGGGCCGAGACTGTAGCCGTCAGAAGAAGTGATCCACCAATAGTATGGAACTCCCGATCTGTTCGTACCAACGCATATGTCATCCGGCAATCGTTCGACCCGGCTTTGATCCAGCAGGAACACACGATCTCCGCCCTCTTCTATCCGCATTTTTTCTTCTTCCGTAAAAGAATCATTATAGAACTCGCCATTGAGCCATTCCCTCAGGCTGCAGTCCTCCCACTTATCCGTATCCTGATCATTGTCAAAAGGCTGCGAGGTCAAAACATATCTTGGTGCTCAAAAGACAAACACCGTCATCTTCCGTAAAAACGACAAACCACTCGATCGGCTCACCTTCAAACTTCCCGAACTCGAGCGTCATCCCCTCCTGCATATATTCCGTATGCCGCAAGAGCACATCTGTCAACATCTTCCGGCTGTCCTTATAGTCGTCCAGCGAGACCAGCATCTGAACCGCCTGATCGTACTTTTCTTTTCGCACAAGGCTCTTCGCGATATTATATTTGGCGAAAGGGACTACGAACAAAAGGCACAGAACGATCACCGCCGCAGCGGCAACAAGACTGGCTGCAATGCGGATAATACGGCTGTTCACTTTGGATGTCTTTGACACTGACATATACCACCTCGAAAAAAAAAATGAGTCTGATCATCCGCCTTTGCTCATAATCTGATTATAACAATGGCGGGTACTGAAGACTGCCCCTTATAATGCAGTAAATGCCCTGATAGATTCGGGGTGTTCACGTGGTCATGTCCAATATTTTTCTGTTCGCCAAACCGGTAAATTAATAGGTTTACTCATCGTATCGATCATTGCACTTTGTTAAAAAGCAAAGAAATAAGCCGCCACAATTTGCCCCCTTGCGCGCGGCTTATAAACCAAGCTCGAGGACAACCGCCTATAGGCAGTGCCTCTTTATGTCTATATTTTTCCGCCGCACAGGCAGGCGATCAAGGCGAAAAGCCATATAAGAACGGATCATTCCAGGCTTATCCAGATGGCGGGACGAACGCCGAGATTACTACTGTTATGATAGTTGACAACGAAGCCGTTCTTGAGGACGTTGCCGCTTAAGTCGACGAAGCCCGCGTTCCTACTGTGGCTGCCCGGAGAGCGGAGCCACCAAAGGTGCTGAACACCAGCCCTATCAGTACAAGATCTAATCTCATTTGGCAAACTTAAAAATTCTGAAGTGCTTAAAAGGAACACATTATCAGAGCTTTCTATTATCAGTTCCTTTTCATTTTCAGAAAAAGAGGTTTCATAAAACTCTCCGTTTAACCATTCTCTAATCTCACTTGTATCCCATCCACCCGGGTTAGCATCGAACCTTCTCTGTTCCAAAACATAACGACTTAACAAGAGAGCTCTGTCATCTTCTATAGAAACTACATACCATTCTATTATCTCGCCGTTGTATTCGCCAAGAGGGTAGATCATACCTTCTTCCAAATATTCTCTATGTTCTAATGCTAACGCAACTATTCTATCGCTACAGTCCTCATAATCCCCCAATGATCTAAGCAGCATGATTCCATTATCTATTTGATTTTCCCTAATCAACTCAAGGGCATCATCATATATATACCGAGATATATTTTCATCTTTATCAGACTGATCATACCATTCAATAGCCTGCTCATATTCTTCATCGTCAATCAACGAAGAAATAATACCGATCTCACACTCTGATATTCGAGATTGTGAATCCTCATATTCTCCAAGCTCGGAAAACACTGATATCGCTTCTTCATATAGACCGTTATTCATTAGTTGTGTTGCATATTCATAATGAGACTGCTTCACCAGTTCAAAACTATCTCCAAAATCTCCAAGACTCTCAAAGATCTCACAAGCTTCCAGATACTGCCCATTCTCAAACAACTTTTCCGCCTTGTTATACTTAAACAACGGCTCTAATATTTTTATATATATGACTATAGACAAAACAACAAACAACACACTTGCAACAACAATAATCGTTACATTCTTTTTCTTTCGCTTATCATTATATTCCGCGAGTTTGCATTTAAGTGTTGACATACAAATCCCCCAATCGAATAAGTCTTTTCAAGCTAACCTATTTAGTACATTTCCAGACATTTCAATATTATTCTCAGTCATGTCGGTCAAGGTAAAAAGACTTCTTAAAGCGGAGCATTCCAGGCTTATCCAGATGGCGGGACGAACTCCGATCGTGTCGCTTGCTGCGTCGATACCGCGGATATTGACCGTGCCGTAACTACAGGCATGAGCAAAATGACCATTTTCTTCGATCTTGAGTATTTCAAACCTGTACCTATTATTCCTTGATCCGTTTCTATTATATCCCTTTTCCGGAGAGTGCGGACCATATTCGTCTGAACACAATAACGCACAGTCTCCCCCCCTACATACAGAAACTGCCCCGGAAATTCCGGAGCAGCCTCTGCAGTAAGTCGGTATAAAATAGTCTTTTTACTTAGAAAATATGGAATGTCTTGAAGAGCACCGCGAGGGTTACTGCTACAGTGGACATGAGCTTGATCGCGATATCGAGTGCGACGCCGACGACGTCCTTTCTGGTATCACCGATCGTATCACCGGCAACGGCTGCCTTGTGAGCGGAAGAACCTTTGCCGAAGCCTTCGAGCATTCCGGACTCGATATATTTCTTAGCGTTATCGAATGCACCGCCCGAGTTACCCATGAAGATAGCTCTGGGGATGGCAACGATCGTGGCACCTATGAGAAGTCCGCCGACGAACTCGGCACCGAAGAGGAAGCCTCCGATGACGGGAACAACGAGTGCGAGGACTGAAGGAGCGATCATCTTCTTAAGAGCAAGAGTAGCAGCCATGGAGATTACCTTCTCGTAGTCGGGCTTTACAGTTCCTTCAAGAACGCCCGGGATACTGAGCTGTCTGTCACCCTCGTCGGCCATCTTGTATGCTGCGTCGATGGTGTTGTCGGAAAGCATCGCGATAAAGAACTCGATGATGGCCGCACCGAAGATGGCGCCTGCGATAACGATGAAGTTCGCGATGTTTAAGTCAGGCATGCCCTCAGAGTAAGAACCTACATAAGAGAAGATAAGGGATACAGTCGCGAAAGCGGCAGAACCGATAGCGAAGCCCTTACCGATAGCGGCTGTCGTGTTACCTACTGCATCAAGGTTATCGGTGATGACACGGATGTCGTCGCCGAGGTGGCAGCTCTCAGCGATACCGCCGGCATTATCGGCGATGGGACCGAAAGCATCGATCGATACTGTGGTTCCTACGAACGAGAGCATTCCGAGAGCGGCGATGGCAATGCCGTAGATGCCGCAGACGATACCCGAGATAACAAGAGACAGGCAGATCGTACCGATGGGAAGAAGGCAGGATCTGGAACCGATGGCGTCACCCTTCGTAACGACGAAGGCTTCACCTTCGGTGGCCATTTTCGCGAGCCTCTTAACGGGATTGAAATCGGTGCCCGTGTAGTATTCGGTGATCTTACCGATGGCGACACCGCTTATGATCCCGAAGATGGCGGCGATCCAGGGAGATACCCAGCCACACTTGAATACTTCGTAGAGATCCATGTCGGAGAAGAGGAGCTTCGATGCGAAGAAAGCAGCCACGATGACGACTCCGGCAGAGATATAAGTAGTAAGATCAAGCTCCTTGGAGGGCTTGTCGGTAGCCTTATGAAGAAGAGCGAAAGCGATACTTATAACTGATCCGAGAAGTCCGGCACCTGCGATGACTATCGGATAGATAGCCATAGCGCTGAAGATGGCATCGGAACCGTTATACTCTGTAGCTATGGTAAGCGCGATCAGAAGACATGCGGAGATCGTGGCAACAAAGCTCTCGAGAAGGTCTGAGCAGTTACCTGCGATATCGTTTACGTTGTCACCGATGAAGTCAGCGATGGTGTTTGGCATCCTGCTGTCATCCTCGGGCATGTCGTGACGGATCTTCGCGACGATATCAGCCGAGATGTCAGCTGCCTTAGTGTAGTTACCGCCGGCAACACGGTTGAAAAGGGCAACCAGAGAGCAGCCAAGCGAGTAAGTGGTGAATCTCATTACCGTGGGATTGACGGGTGTATTTGTAAGGAAACCCGTTCCTTCGACGCCGTTTTTAACGCCGCCCGTTATGATGCAGATCAGGACAAGACCGAACAGTCCGAAAGCGGGAACCGACAGGCCGCTGATGCTTCCGCCTCGAAGCGCTGTCTGTGTCGTCTTTCCGACATTCTTTGTCAGTGCCGCCGTGTTGGCTGTTCTTACGTTGGCATAGGTCGCACTTCTCATTCCGATGATGCAGGCAAGCGAACTCATCGTCGCGCCGAGCACAAACGTCAGTCCGCATGTCTTTTCGATAAACAGGGAGATCAGTATACCAACAACAACAATTGCCGGGACGATCCTCTTATACTCCTCGCGCATGAATGTGCGGGCGCCTCTGCGGATTATGCCGGCGATCTCGATCATGTCGGCATTGCCTTCCTCCATCGCACGTAACTTGAAGAAGTTCAGCGCGACGAAGCCTAATGCAACTGCCGCAATGACAATTACCGCTATGTACACAGCGTACATCATAACTTTGGGCCTCCTTTTGGGACAGATATAGACAAAGTAATTGTATCAATAATTCCTTTTGTATCGTGCATAAATACTTATCGAAAATATAGTGAAAAAAACAATAGGAATAAAGAATATATATCTGTAAAATATTTAAACCGAAAAATCGAAGGAATAAGGAGCAGTTATATGAAAAAGATCAAGATCACCGCGGTCATCCTTGCCGCAGCCTTTTCTTTGCCGGCATGTTCCGGCACTGTCCCTGCCGAATCAACTTATAATGAATCCGTTCCATCATTGATAGCGGATGCTGTCGGAGATCAATCAGGAAACGGCGGATCCGCCTCAGGATCGGGCATCGGGAGATACGCCGGCCTTACGGCTGAAGAGATAGTATCCATGCTGACCCTCGAGCAGAAAGCCGCTCAGATGATGCAGCCGACGCTATATAATGTAGATCCCTCAACGATGGCTGATACAGATTACGGCTCTATCCTCTCGACGATCGCTGACTGGCCGATGCCTTCCGACGAGGACTGGTTCAGCATAGTGACCGGGTACCAGCAGTATGCTCTTCAGTCTGATGCCGCGATCCCTTTCATCTACGGCAATGACAGCGTTCACGGTGTTAACTGCGCATCGGGATGCACGATCTTCCCGCATAACATCAATATCGGCGCCGCAGGCGATCCCGAACTTACTGAGGAGTATGGACGTCTGGTCGGATCCGACATAGCCCACACCGGAATGCTCCTGAACTTCTCCCCCTGCGTGGCAGCTGCTCAGGATCCCAGGTGGGGAAGGACCTACGAGTCTTACTCTTCAGACAACGGTATAGTCGCCGAGATGGCAACGGCTTATGCAAGAGGTCTTCTTTCCGAGAATGTACTCGTCTGCCCCAAGCATTTTTTCGGTGACGGTTACACTGTCTACGGCACCGGAGAAGATCCCATGACCATGCTGATCGACAGAGGCGACGCGCAGATGTCGCAGGAACGGATCGACGAGCAGCTTGCCGTCTACCAGGCCCTCATAGACGAAGGAGTTCAGTTCATAATGCTCTCGCACTCATCCCTTAACGGTGTCAAGATGCACGAGAACGCCGAATTCATAAGTATCCTGAAGGATGATATGGGCTTTCAGGGCATTGTATTGACAGACTGGGACTCCATACTGAACTGTTCGGGCGATTCTTTCGAGGAGAACGTCATCAACTGCGTCAATGCCGGTATCGACATGATCATGCAGGACACTGACCACGAAGGCGTTATGGAAGTGATCATTGACGCTGTCAACGACGGAACGATCAGCATGGACCGAATCGACGACGCCGTCACGAGGATCATACGCGTAAAGCTCGAGGCTGGTCTTTTCGACGACCCTTATCTCTCCGGGCTCTCCCCTTCATACGACTACGGAAGCGAAGAATCGCGTGAAGTCGCAAGACAGCTGGCCGCCGAGTCGTTCGTTCCATTAAAGGTCGGCGATTATATGACGATCGAGCCCGGCATGAAAGTATTTGTCATGGGTCCCGCTTCTGATGACATAGGCGTTCAGTGCGGCGGATGGACCAACTGGTGGCAGGGCAGTACCGACGCCGACATGTACGGTGAGCACTTTGTCGAAGGAACTACCATCCTTGAAGGTCTCACGGCTGCCGCCGATGAGATCGGCTTTGAAGTAATAACGGAGTCTTCACGCCTTGGCGAGTGCGACATGATCGTCCTCTGCGTCGGCGAGATCCCTTATGCAGAATGGTACGGCGATACCGAGGACCTCTCGATCACGGGCGAACTGGCTCTGTACGGGAACAACAGCGCCATCGCAGAAGCCGCCGACACGGGGATACCCACAGTCGCAGTCATCCTCGCCGGACGTAATGTGATCGTCGACGGCTATATCAATGCCTGGGATTCATGCCTCATGTGCTATCTCCCCGGTTCCGAAGGCGGCAATGCCGTGGCTGACGTTCTCACAGGACAGGTAACTCCCACCGGCACGCTCCCCATGCCTTACTATTCCTCGGTAGATCAGATAGGAACCGGCGATTGCTGGCACGATGTCGGCTGGAGCGCATTGCTTGAGACTCAGACCGTCGATTAATCGAATATGATCACTTTGCAAAGGCCGGCATCGCATGGTGCCGGCCTTATTGTTCCAAAGAAATATAAGAAATGAGCAAACCGGCTCTAATCCGGTTGTCCCTACCTTGGTACATAAAAACTACAGTTTTTGCAGTAAACCAGGGACAAAGGCGGGTTTGTCCCTACCCATGTACACAAATCTTCGGTTTCAACTACAAAATCAGGGACAACTCTGATCCGACAAATATCTTCCGCCACATACTCTCTATAATGAAATATGATCGCCGCAAACAGGGCGAAACCGTAATACTTACACTTCCGCGAACTCGAGGGCTTTGATATTCATTTCCACGAACTGCGGCTTGACCTTTCTTTTCATGGCTTCGATTATGTCTTCGTGGGTGATCGATCCGAGAAGACCTGCGCGGGACGCGGCACCAAGGAGCACCATGTTCATCGCCTTGGGATTACCGATAGACCGGATAGCCTCGTCTGTATCAACAGTGACGAGCCTTCCTATCCGTGAACATGACTTAAGGTAAGATATCATCTCTGTTCCGTTATAGGATGAGCCGCTCAGCGCAGCAGTTACGGGCATCACAGGACGGATCGCCGTTATGACGGCTCCGCCTTCACGGAGGTACGGGAGCATGCGGACCGTCTCAGAGGGTTCGAAGCCTATTATAAGATCGGCCTCGCCTTTACTTATCATGGGAGATACCGTATCGTCGCCGACTCTTAAGTGACTGAAGACACTGCCGCCCTTCTGTGCCATTCCGATAGTCTCGGCTGACATAACTTTGGACCCTGCTTTCATAGCCGCGGAAGCGACGAGCTTTGATGCGAGGACGGTACCCTGCCCTCCGACGCCGCAAAGGATTATGTTAGTACTCATATCAGGCATCCTCCTTTTTGATGGCCCCGACGGGACATACTTGAGAACAAAGACCGCAGCCGTTACAGAGCGAATCGTCTATCGTGACGGCACCGTCTCTGAAAGACAGTCCCGGGCATCCCAGTTCCTTAATACAGAGCTTACAGCCGATACATCTGTCAGTATCCACGCTCACGGGCTTCTCAGGCTTAAAGAGCATCGCGCAGGGACTCTCGAAGATTATCGCCTTCACACCCTCCTTCATCGCTGTCTGCTTTACGGCAGCAACCGCCTCTGAAAGCTTAAGGGGATCGACATGGACGACAGCCTCCACTCCGACGCCGCGAAGAACGGCCTCTATATCGACCTTATTGCCGATATCGCCCATCATGGTCTTTCCGGTACCGGGGTGCGGCTGGTGTCCCGTCATCGCAGTCGTTGAATTATCAAGCACCACGAGGGTCATATCGGCTCCGTTATATACGGCATTTACGACACCTGTTATAGCCGATGCGAAAAATGTGGAGTCTCCTACAAAAGCAAAGCACTTGGTATCAGGCTTGATGCGGCCCACACCCTGGGCGATATTGACTCCGGCGCCCATACAAAGGCATGTATCCACCATATCAAGAGGCATGGCGTTACCGAGCGTATAGCAGCCGATATCACCCGCATATATCGTTTCGATACCTTTCATGGCCTTCTTGACGGCATAGAAAGAGGCACGGTGCGGACATCCCGCGCAGAGAACAGGCGGACGCACGGGAAGTTCCGGAGCGTCATTTCCGGGTAAAGAAGACGGAACGTCAAGGTCATCGGTCCCCTTTACAAACCTGTTTATATATCTCCTGACATCGTCCTTGGTTATCTCGCCGCTTCTGGCTATATCCCCCGTCATCTTTCCTCTTATCTTAACGGACAGGCCGTACTTACCGCATACCTGTAAGAGAGCGCGCTCGATAACGGGATCAAGCTCCTCGATACAGAGAACTTCGGTCTTATCTTTTAGAAATGACAGAGCCAGCTTCTCCGGAAACGGAAAAGGTGTAGCTATCTTAAGGAGCGAAGGAGCATCCTCCAAGCCTCTGATGATCTCACAGGAATTCGAGAAGCTGATACCGCCGGAGGCAACGCCGAGCGTTCGTGACCCATTTATAACAGAATTATAAGAAAGCTCTGAAAAATCATCCGACATCTCATCATTACGCTTCTCGATCGCCGCATGGTTCTTGAACGAGAGCTTCGGGAATATGACCCAGCGTGAGGAATCCTTTACAAAACCCTCGGGGATGTTGATCTTATATGCGGCTTCGTCATCTAATGTGACCGATGAATAAGCATGACATATCCTGGTCGTGGGACGGAAGAAAACGGGGGTTTTGTACCTCTCCGAATATTCATAAGCCGTTTTTATCATGTCGTAAGCTTCCTGCGGAGACGCGGGATCAAAGCACGGGAGCTTCGAGAACATGGAAAAAGTCCTTGTATCCTGCTCTGTCTGGGAGGAGATCGGCCCCGGATCGTCAGCGACCATAACCACCATACCGCCCTTGATGCCGACATATTCCAGGCTCATGAGCGGATCTGAAGCAACGTTCAGTCCTACCTGCTTCATGGTAACGAGAGTTCTTGCGCCTGAATAAGATGCTCCTGCGGCGACTTCCATAGCCGCTTTTTCGTTGACTGACCATTCCACATATATGCTGCCGTCGTTCTCTTTCGCCACAGTCTCAAGGACTTCCGTCGAAGGCGTTCCGGGATATCCTGCCACCAGATTAACTCCTGCGGCTATGGCTCCCAGAGCGATGGCTTCGTTGCCCATCAGGAATCTCGTTTCCATAAAAACCTCATTTTAGTCGAAAATTTCTTTCACAAGTATAGCACAATGCGTTTGTTGTATAATATCTAAGCAAATTTTTTACGGGGTATATCTATGAATATAATCTTTGATATAGACGGAACTCTCTGGGACACGACATCCTGGGTCGCCAAAGCCTGGCAGAAGGCAGCCGACGAGAAGGTTCCGGGAAGCGGTCTCATTACCGGGGAGATCCTTAAGGGACAGTTCGGTAAGCCTATGGATGTTATCGCGAGAAATCTCTTTCCTCATGTGACGGATCCGGACGAACTGGACAGCATTATGGATATATGCTGTATCTACGAGAGTGACATACTCGAGAGCCTTACAGAAGAGAATGTCGATTCAATAGTCTTCGACGGGGTACGCGATACGCTTAAAGAGCTCTCCGAAAAGCACAGCCTTTATATCGTCAGCAACTGTCAGATCGGCTATATCGAGCTGTTCATGAGAAAGACCGGGACTACTGATCTTTTCAGGGATCATCTTTGTTTTGGGCAGACTCTTACAGATAAGGGCACCACGATCCTGACGTTGATGGAAAGAAACGGCATGAGAAAAGAAGACACCGTATATGTGGGTGACACTCTTGGAGATCTGGAATCAACCAGGAAGGCCGGACTTCCGTTTATCTTCGCAGCATACGGATTCGGCGAGAGCATCGATCCCGACTATACCGTAAATGAGTTCAGGGAGCTGATATCTTTACCAATTCTTTAATCTTTCAGTGTGGATATTTTACCTGAAAGCATTAATATATAGTGGTAAAGATATGGAGGGATATTTATGGAAAGATTAAGCACGCAGGAAAGATGGCAGGTTTGGAAAGGAGTCGTACTTCAGGTCTTCTCTGTCCTGCTCCTTCTTTTTGTAGGTTATGCGATGCAGGTCAAATGGGGAATGCTCGGACTCGCTCTTACCGAGCTCATGTTCCTTACACTGGCCGTAGTATATGTTTTAGTCCAGAAGACTCCCCTTAAGGAAGTATTTCCGATCAGGTTGCCTTCTATAAAGGACGTTCTCGGCACTTTAGTACTCTGGTTCGGCTCAGTCCTTATCGGAATGGCATCGCTCGGACTGATGATGTGGATCATGCCGTCAGCCTTTGAGGCAACGACTGAGGGCATGAGCGAGATACTGGGTTCAGTTAATCCCTTTCTCACTTTCCTGATCGCGGCAGTCATGCCGTGTATATGCGAGGAAGCTATCGAGAGAGGCGCCGTCCTGTCACACTTCAGGACGATAAAAAAGGATTGGGTCATCGTTCTTATCATGGGCATCTTTTTCGGGATATTCCATCTCGATCCCGTGCGTTTCCTGAACACTGCCATACTTGGCGCAGCACTCACATATGTCATGGTCAAGAAGAACAACTTTATTCTCCCTATGCTCTTTCACTTCACCAACAACGCCTTCTCGGTGATCGTGTCAGTCTTTGCTTCAAATACTTATGATGCCGAGGCCTTATCTGAGGCTTCCCAGCAGGCTGCTGCAAGCGGCTCGATGACTTTCGCCGCATACCTTGTGATCGGATTTACGGCTCCCCTTATGATCGTCCTGGCCATCTGGCTTCTGACCGGAAAGAAAAAGGAAGAGCTTACAAGAGATCAGTTCAAGGCCGAACAGAAAAAGAATTCGAGAAGGATCGTTATCGCCGTCATCACATCTGCCGTGATGTTATTCACAGGACTCTGCCTCATGATCTCCAACCCTGCCTTCAAGGAGCAGTATGCCGAAGCGATGGAGGAATATACCGTCTCAATGGAGCAGCAGTAATGATTTCTTCAAAAGGATCAAAGGGACTGAATGTTGAACCCCGGTATAACGCAACGCGGCGGGGTCACACGTCGTCCTATAAGAGATGAATAAGAGCAAGCTTAAGAAAAAGATCAGAAGTGCCGCGGAGTTTCTTTTCAACCCGCGACTTCTTTTGTGCCTCGCGGCAGGATGGTTCATAACAAACGGCTGGAGTTATGTACTCCTCGTCCTGGGCACCTTGCTTCACAATGCCATAATGATCGCTGTAGCGACAGGATATCTGACATTTCTCTGGATACCGTTTACCCCCGAGAAGATCGTGACCGTCGCCATAGCCATATTCCTTCTGAAGCTGATCTTTCCTTCCGATACCAGGACTCTTGGGAAGCTCCACGCTCTGCGCGATAAGATAAGGAAGGACTTCACTTCCCAAAAGGAAAAGTTCTTCGGCAGGAGCACAGCGAACTGATAAACTGATATCAGGTATTACCGATAACGTTTTCGAGGAACCTTACCAGATCCCCGACCGTATAGGCCTGGTTCAGAGCCTGATACATGGCATCCTTTTCAAAGAAATTCAAAGGTCTGTTATAGTTGGCATTAAGCCAGTTGATTATCTTGATGAGCTGTTCTTCCGTCATTATCTGTCCCTCCGTTTTTTCTTGAGTCTAATTATAGTACAATGATTGGCGGAGGTAGATATATTTTGCGCAAGTTATTGTCATTGATCCTTATAGCAGCATTGGTTTTCTCGCTTTGCTCGTGCTTTGTAAGTTCTGTAATCCCTGAAGATGCGCTCGTGATCGATTATTCGGGAGATGAAGATAAGCTCAGGGATGATTTTTATGATGCTCTCTGCGATATGCAGAATTCTGTCGCCGTCCGCGGGACTTCCGAAAGGTTTGCCATGGAGGATCTTCTGGAGATGGACTACGGAGCATTCTGGGTCAAGAGCTTCTCGATGAAGACCTACGGAAAGACTACGGTCTACGATCTCGAATACTGGGATATAAGTTCCGAAGAGCTTTTGACCATGAAACAGGAGATCGATGATGAGATCAACGCCATAATCCTCACTATCCCCGCCGGAAGCACGACTTGGGATAAGCTTCTGCGCGTGCATGACCAGCTGATAATCCGTATAAAGTATGACAAGAGCGAGACCGCTTCCCACTGCAAGGACTGTTACGGAGCCCTGGTTAACAGATCGGCCACCTGCAGCGGTTATGCATCCGCATTCTATCTCATCACTGCAAAGCTCAATATCCCCTGCCCGCTCGTTTATTCCGAGACACATACATGGAACAAGATGCTGATCGCTTCCGAAGAGCGGTATATAGATGTCACATGGGATGATCCCGACGAGAACTCTTCGGGAGGTATACCTTATATCTGCCATGACTATTTCGGTGTCACTGAAGCTGATCTCGAGAATGTCCCGCAGCATACTATAATCCGTAACAACGATAGCGCACTCATTTATGATTCCGGGATGGTCGGAAACTACCATAAGCACTACAACCTTATGCTAAGCTCAGCAGACGGCACGACGATCGTAAATGCCCTCACCAGGCAATACAGCTCGGGATGTAACGTCCTGACCATCAGGTTTTACGATCACGGTGATTATCTGGCGACACTTAACGCCTGGACCGCCGACGAAGGTGAAGAACTGCTCCAGACTCTTGTTTCCGCGGGTATAAGAGGAGACATTACCCTCTGGTATAACGACGAACTCAATATCATTAATATAGGGTTATGAGGTCGTCCTTCGTCTTTCGTAAGCTAAAGATCTGTGGTATCATTAGACCATGGAAACATCAAAAAAAATATATAAATTTTCTCTGTATTTCCAGCTCGCACTCGGGCTCTTTTTTCTGGCCGCATTCCTTCTTGTCTTCGCGTCCACTTTCGGAGCCCTCGCCCTATTATTCCTTCTTTGGGGAGGCATCCGGTATCTCTTTGCCAAAAAGGGAAAGTATCCCAAGCTTCTTACCGAGCAGACGATACTAAGTACTATCATCACCATATTACTGTCACTTTATATCGGGTTATCATCGGCTTTTATCATCTCGCCCTTAAAATATCAGTATCCGCTTCAGATCAGATATGAGAGTCACTTTAACCATCCCGGAGAACAGTTCCCTGCTAAGCTTCCAAAAGGAGCATCTGATTACAGATTCGAAGCCGTCCCAACGATCTTACAGGGACAGGGCTATGTGGTAGTATCGTTCCACGCGCCTTCGGACTTCATCTCGTCTGAGAGGGCAAGGTTCTGTTCTTCCGCGATCCGTACATTCAAACTCGGAGAACGGTATAATAACGAAGTCGATCTTCCCTACAGCGAAGTCTTTGAAGAACATCCGGATGCCGACGTTTATGTCGTACAGGCTGCGATCGATCAGAATCATCCTCATTCCGAGGCAGTCATAATCGACGGCGACTTCATAGCTTACTCATCACTCTGACAGACCGGTCCTCTTTCAAGGCTTCGGATCATCCACACCGGCGGATGTACCACATTTCCCTTCTCAATTGAGTTTATATGGTACAGGTATATGGTACATCAAGGCAGATGTACCACATTTCCCCTCTCAATTGAGTTTATATGGTACGGGTATATGGTACATCCGGGCATGACGGGCGATGAACGGCGAAGAGTATCGATCCATGGACAGCAATAATTTTGGCAAAAAGCAGATGTACCACTAAAGGCGCTAAAATACCGATTTACTGGTACCAACCTCTGGTACATTCAGGCAGATGTACCACTAAATCCACAAAAATACCGATTTACTGGTACCACTTAGTGGTACATCCGGGCATTTACACCTCAAAAAAGCATCATAACCCGACCGCACATGTCCCTCCCCCAAAACCAGGAGCAACTTCAGGTGACTTGACAGAGGACAAACGAAAAACACCGCCCCATAAGGCGGTGTCTTAAATCTTTAGTAACGATCCGGGTATCAGCGCTCATCCATTGATGTATAAGGACGTCTCTTGTTAACGTTCTTATATGCGGGGCGCATGATCCTGCCGCCCGAGACGAGCTCCTCGATCCTGTGTGCGCTCCAGCCCGAGATCCTTGCCGTGGCAAAGATAGGCGTAAAGAGCTCCGGCGGGATACCGAGCATCGAATAGACAAAGCCGGCGTAGAAGTCAACGTTGGCGCAGACTATCTTGTCATTCTTCTTGATCTCGTGGAAGACATCGGGAGCCAGACGCTCTACATTCTCATAGAGAGCAAGGATATCCTCCATACCCTTCTCTTTCGCGAGTTCACGCGAGAGTTTCTTGAGGAGTACGGTCCTGGGATCGGAAAGCGTATAAACGGCATGTCCGATACCATAGATCAGTCCGGATCCGTCGAAAGCTTCCTTTCGGATGATCCTGGCCAGATAATCCCTTATCTGTGATTCGTCGTTCCAGTCCTTAACCTCGGAGCGGAGTTCCATCATCATGGAGAATGCCTTATTGGATGCACCGCCGTGCTGAGGGCCCTTGAGCGCTCCTACAGCGGCCGCCATTACCGAATATGTATCGGAACCTGCGGATGAGATGGCGTGTGTTACAAAGCTCGAGTTGTTACCGCCGCCGTGCTCCGCATGAAGAACGAGGGCCAGATCGAGGACTCTCGCCTCGAGCTCGGTGAACTTTCCGTCGGGTCTTATAAGATGAAGGATATTCTCCGATGTCGAGTACTGAGGCACGGGATCGTGCAGGAAAAGGCTCTGGTGCTCGACATAGTGTCTCCTGGCCATATAGCCGTAGGAGATCAGTACAGGGAATCTGGCGATCAGCTCCACGCACTGGCGGACAACGTTATTAAGCTCGATGGAATCGGGGTTATGGTCATAGGAATACAGGGCCAGAACGGATCTGGCGAGCTTGTTCATGACATCGGGACTCGGAGCCTTTAAGATCATGTCCTCAGTGAAGCCTCTGGGAAGCATCCTGCAGGACGAGATGAGCTCGTTATATTCCTTGAGCTGCTCTTCCGTTGGAAGTTCACCCATAAGAAGGAGATAGGATATCTCTTCATAACCGAACCTCTTACCGTAGAATCCGTTTACGAGGTCAGAGACCTCATAGCCTCTGTAGAAGAGCTTGCCTTCGACAGGCACTCTCTCCGCATCATCCACGATATAGCTCATGACCTCACCGACTTCGGTAAGGCCTACGAGAACACCGGTACCGTCGTTATTACGGAGTCCGCGCTTTACGTTATATCTCGAATAAAGATCGGGATCGATCTTTGCTTTTGCTTCAGCAAGCCCTGTGAGCTTGCTGATCATTTCACTTTTTGTTTCTTCGTTAAACATCAGGAACGCTCCCTCGTATAGTTCAACAATCCGCCTGCCAGGAGCATTCCGCACTGACGCTCGGAGATGGCAAGGACTGTCTCAAAATCATAGCCCTGAGTCTTGTTAGTTACAATTACAGGCTTGCCGGATACGGCTGCCTCGACCTGAGCTCTGGCATCCCTGATGATAAGCTCATCGAGCATACCGAGCTTATCGTAATCAGCCGCATCCTTGAATGTCAGGGGAAGGATACCGTTGTTGATGAGGTTAGCCATGTGGATCCTGGCGAAAGAAACCGCGATAACGCCCTTGATACCGAGCTGAAGAGGTGCAAGAGCAGCGTGCTCACGGGAAGAACCCTGACCGTAGTTGGCACCGCCGACGATGAATCCGCCGCCGTTCTCCTTTGCTCTCTCAGGGAACTTCTCGTCACAGGGTGTAAGGCAGAAGTTAGCCAGATGAGGAACGTTGGATCTGAAAGGCAGGAGCTTGCTGTTCGAAGGCATGATGTGGTCTGTCGTGATATTGTCCTCGAGCTTGATCAGTACCTTGCCGTCAACCTCATCCTTAAGAGCGGTGTTAACGGGGAAAGGCTTGATGTTCGGACCACGTACTACCTCTACCTCGGAAGGATCCTCGGAAGGCATGATGACCATATTATCGTTGACCTTGAAGGAATCAGGCATTGTTACTACCGGCGGCTCGCCGAAGTCAGCGGGATCCGTGATGACGCCTGTAATAGCAGCAACTGCAGCAACCTCGGGGCTTACGAGATAGATGGAAGCGGAAGCGGTTCCGGATCTCGCATAGAAGTTTCTATTATTTGTACGGAGGGAAACAGCATCCGTCTTGGGACTCTGGCCCATACCGATACAGGGTCCGCATGCACACTCGAGGATACGGGCGCCTGCTGCGATCATATCTGCAAGAGCGCCACACTCGGCGAGCATATTAAATACCTGCTTGGATCCGGGTGCGATCGCAAGTGATACATCGGGATTTACCGTGTGACCCTTGAGGATAGCTGCTACCTTGAGCATATCGAAAAGAGAAGAATTCGTGCAAGAACCGATGCAGACCTGATCAACCTTGATACCTGCGATCTCCTTGACCGTTACTACCTGGTCAGGCATGTGAGGCTTGGCGATAAGAGGCTTCAGTGTGGAGAGGTCGATCTCTATCTCCTCATCGTAAACAGCATCCTCGTCAGCCTTGATCTCAGTCCATACGTCTTCCCTGTCCTGAGCCTTGAGGAAAGCCTTCGTCACATCATCAGAGGGGAAGATGGAAGTCGTGGCACCGAGCTCGGCACCCATGTTGGTGATCGTTGCTCTCTCGGGAACCGTAAGGAATTCGAGACCGTCACCTGCATACTCGATGATCTTGCCAACACCGCCCTTAACGGTCATGATGCGGAGCACCTCAAGGATGATATCCTTGGCAGATGTCCAGGGAGCGAGCTTATTCTTCAGAGTGATCCTGACCATCTTGGGCATAGTGATATAGTAAGGTCCGCCGCCCATGGCAACTGCTACATCAAGTCCGCCGGCACCGATAGCGAGCATTCCGATACCGCCGCATGTGGGTGTGTGGGAATCTGAACCGAGAAGTGTCTGTCCGGGAACGCCGAATCTCTCGATATGTACCTGATGGCAGACACCGTTACCGGGACGGCTGAATCTGATACCGTGCTTACTTGTAACTGTCTGGATGTATTTGTGGTCATCGGCATTTTCAAAGCCGGTCTGAAGCGTATTGTGATCGATATAAGCTACGGAAAGCTTTGTCTTTACTCTGGGAACCCCGATAGCCTCAAACTGAAGATAAGCCATAGTACCCGTGGAATCCTGGGTTAGTGTCTGGTCGATCCTGATCGAGACTTCTTCTCCTGCCTTCATTTCACCTGACAGAAGGTGATCCTTGATGATTTTCTGTGATATCGTATATCCCATTTTTTGCATAAGCCTCCACTTCATTATTTATAATAAAATAAATAATAATAAGTGCTTATGCTTTTGTCAATTCATATCATTTGAGCAAAGATAACGAATATCCTATGATCGACGCGGCTGAAGCGGCATTAAGGGACTCTGCCCTGCCGGGCATCGGTATTGTGATTTTCATATCACATTTATCGATCGTGCAGGATTTAAGTCCGTTTCCTTCATTTCCGATAAAGAACGCAGCAGGCAGCTTAACATCCGCCTCATTAAGAGGAGATCCGTGAAGTTCTGCCGCCACAGTGGTTATATCTTTGTTTTCCAGAAGCCCAAAAGCCTCATCGCTACCAGAAACCGTGATAAGAGGCACCTTCCATACGGACCCCATCGAAGACCTCAGTACCTTCTCGTTATACGGGTCAACCGTACTTTTGGTCATTATGACCGCCGACATATCGAATGCATCGGCGAGTCTGATCATGGTCCCGAGGTTACCCGGATCCTGTATATCCTCGAGCACCATATAGATGTCCTTGCCCCGTATAGGAAGTTCTTTTATAAGTTCCGGCATTGGAAGTATCATCGCGACTCCCTGAGGGTTAACGGTCGACGATACCTTACTGAAGCATTCTTCCGTCATAACGGCAAGCTGCGCATTAAGACCGTACTCCGAGATCCACTTCCTTACGAGTTCCTCCCTCTCGGGCGTTACGGCGATGAGCTCCGGCTTCTGCCCCGATATCAGGGCATCTTCGCAGATCCGGACTCCCTCCGTAAAGACACAATGATCCCGGGCTGCCTTCTTTCTGTCGTGAAGCAGTGCCAGTCTTTTTACAAGTTTATTGTCTTTAGACCTGATTATCTCCATGACAAAAAGATACAATACCCGGGATTAAAGGACAAGTATAATATTACTTATCAGTCGTTACCCCAAACGTTGCCGTCCTTGTCGGTGAACTTGCCCATGCAGACCATGATGAAGTCAATGAGCCAGCCGATACCGAGGCATCCGCCCGTAAGAAGCCATACAACGCCTGTACCGATCTTGCCGGCCATAAAACGGTGAACACCGAGACCGCCAAGGAAGAATGTAATAAGAATAGCAGGTACTTTACCCATAACACCAATCTCCTTTTCAATTAGATTTGATAAATTTATTTTATATCTATCTTTCTTTTTTGTCATCAGTCAAAAGTATTATTCTGTATCTTCAACAAAAAAACGGCTGTCCGCCTGGGACAACCGTTTTAAATATCCGTTATCTGAAGTATATCAGAGAGCTGCCTTAGCCTGCTCAACCAGAGCAGCGAAAGCCTTGGGATCAGCAATAGCGATCTCGGACAATACCTTTCTGTCAAGCTCGACGCCTGCCTTCTTGAGGCCATTCATGAACTTGCTGTAGGAAAGACCGTTCTGACGGGAAGCTGCATTGATCCTGGCGATCCAGAGCTTTCTGAAATCCCTCTTCTTCTGTCTTCTGTCTCTGTATGCATAGTTACCGGACTTAAGTACAGCCTGGTTAGCTACCTTGAAGAGCTTGCTCTTCTTACCGAAATATCCCTTAGCCTGCTTTATGATCTTGTGGTGACGTGCCCTTGTTCTTACGCCTCTTTTTACTCTTGACATATCTTTTTCCTCCTAGTATTTAATTCCGGTCACCCTATTACATATAAGGGATCATCTTCCTGATTACCTTAGCGTTGGCATCGGAAGCAACCATGTTGTGACGAAGATGTCTCATTCTCTTGGTAGGTCTCTTGGAGAGAATATGACGGCGGAAAGCCTGGGCGCGAAGCACCTTACCGGTACCTGTTACCTTGAATCTCTTCTTGGATGAGCTGTGTGTTTTCTGCTTAGGCATAAATTAATCCTCCCTGCATTTATTACTTGTTCTTTTTCGGTACAAGGTACATAACCATGTTACGACCTTCTATCTTCGGTTTTTTGTCGATCTGTCCGAATTCCTCGATACCCTCGGCGAACTTCTCCATTACGGCGTAGCCCTGCTGCTGGTAGGCCATCTCACGGCCGCGGAAGCGGATATTGATCTTGACTCTGTCTCCGTTCTTCAGGAACTTGATAACGGCTTTCTGCTTTACCTCGATGTCATGCACGTCTGTTGTGAGCTTGATACCGATCTCTTTTGTCTCGGTCTCCTTCTGCTTCTTGCGCGCTTCCTTCTCTCTCTTACCCTGCTCGAAAAGGAACTTACCGTAGTCCATTACCTTGCAAACGGGATTCTCGGGATTGGGCGAAATGCATACAAGATCCAGATCTGCATCATCTGCTGCTTTCTTCGCATCGGCCAAAGGTACTACTCCTACCATTGTGCCGTCTGCATCTATCAGTCTGACCTTCTCAAACTTGATGTCGTCGTTGATCATCTGATTGCCGTTTGGTTTAGCGATATTAATCACCTCCTGACCATAAAAAAAGAACGGTTAGAATACCGTTCCACACACACTGCACAGGCTAAAGAGCCGGGTTTGCAATAATATGGACCTTTTCGCCTGGGCTTAAGGTGAGAAACGGAGTTCTGCTTTATTGACCTGCATATAATACCCATTGAAAGAATAATTGTCAAGGGGTATCGTTTTGCACACATCAGAGTATAATTACTTTGAATAAATACTTCAAGGAGCAATATCTATGATTTCCACAAATATAAAGGCGAAGCTCGCCGGCGGATCAGCCATCAGAAAGATGTTCGAGGAAGGAAACCGCAGAAAGGCTATCTACGGAGAAGACAACGTATATGACTTCTCTATAGGAAACCCTGACCTCGAGCCTCCCAAGGAGGTATCCGAAGCGCTTTTGCAACTTGCATCCAATCCCACGCCCGGCATGCACGGCTATATGAGCAACAGCGGTTACGAGTCGACGCGTGCACTCATCGCCAAAAAGCGCGGCGACGAGAGCGGTCTTACTATCGGTCCCGACGCCGTCTGCATGACTGTCGGAGCTGCCGCGGCACTTAACGACGTTATGCATTCTCTCCTCGATCCCGGAGATGAAGTCATCGTACTCGCTCCCTACTTCATGGAATACAACAACTATATCGAGAACCATAACGGCAAGGTAGTCATCGTTCAGACCGGCGACGACTTCATGCCGGACATCGAAGCCATCCGTAAGGCAGTAACGCCCAAGACAAAGGCTGTCATCATCAATACGCCCAACAACCCTTCGGGCGTCATTTACCCCGAGTCTGTCTTAAAGGATCTTAACGACATGCTCGCCACACTCGACCACGTTGTCCACGTCATCTCCGACGAGCCTTATATCGATCTCGTCTATGACGGCGGCTCGGTTCCTTCCGTCCTGAAATATATCGATAACCTTATCATCTGCTTCTCATGGAGCAAATCACTGTCGCTTGCGGGAGAACGTATCGGTTACACTCTCGTATCTCCCCGTAATGCCGACTACGAGGATCTCACGGCAGCCATCGTCCTCTGCAACAGGACTTTAGGATCCGTAAATGCACCCGCTATCTGGCAGAAAGTCATCGAGAAGTCCATCTATGCCAAGGTCGATGTTGCCAACTACGAGCACCGCCGCGACCTTCTCTACAGTAACATCGTTGATGCCGGCTTTGACGCGGTCAAGCCTTCCGGCGCCCTCTATATCTTCATGAAGACGCCTTCGGGACTCTCAGACACGGAATTCCAGGATATCTGCGCCGAAGAGAACCTTCTCCTGGTCCCGGGCGCAGGCTTCTCGCGAAGCGGCTATATGCGCCTCGCGTTCTGCGTATCCGAATCGTCTATCATCAATTCGAGAAAGGCTTTCTACGCCATAGCAGAGAAACTTAACATCCCACACAGAGCCTGATAACATATCTTTTTATCTGAAACATGCATAAGGGCTTTTAACCCAAATACCGGCATAAAATAGAAGGGGCTGTCGCAATTTGTTTTGTGACAGCCCCTGTTTTCGTCAAAATATCACTGTTCCCTCTTTTTACGGGTCAGGAAGATCATGCCGGAAAGAGATACAACAGACAGTGCTATTACCGCAAATGCTGCAATACGTGTTCCGCTTATGCCCTCACCCGTAGCGGCTACCACATCTCTCGTAACAGTAGCATTTGAAGCGGCAGTTGACGGGGCGGAATTGACGGTGGCCGTAGTGACAACAGCAGCGTCAACGGCAGAGTCTGTGACGGCATTATCTGAATGCCTTGCTTCACTTAATACTCTGTCTTGAAATGAAGAATCAGTTGCCGATGTATCTGTAGCAACAGGAACAGATGACCCGGTTGCTGAAGTATCAGATGACGAATCAGTTACCGAAGTATCAGAAGATGACACGGTTGCCGAAGTATCAGATGATGACTCTGACGCCGCAGTCTCCGAAGGCGTTGTCTCTGAAGGCACGGAAGATTCCGTAACCGAAGGCTCCGTTGACTCGGAAGGAGCAGTCGATTCGGAGGACTCGGAAGATTCGGATGTTTGAGAAGATTCCGTAGTCGAGGTAACAGGAACATCATAACAGTTAATGATATTGATCCTGTCATCGGTATCTGCATCAAGATTCATTACCGTAAACTGTTCAGAGGTCGATACAATATTAGTGGCGTCAGACCTGACAAAATAGCAGTTATCACCAAAATTGGCTACATCTTCCCCAATAGTCACCTGAAAGTAATGAGTGGGGAATCCGTGAAGGGAAACAGTCTCATTAGCATGAAGAACAAAAGAAAAAGTTCCCTGATCATCGGTTGTATATGTCTCAGAAGAATTATCCGATCTGACGACAGTAAAAGGCTCGCCTTCTACGATCCTCTGGTCGAGAGTATTAAAGATACTGACTTCAACCGTAAATCCGTTATCATCGGTACCGTTAAAAGTAACGGGATCGCCATTTCCGTCAACTACTGTCTTTGTAATCTCAACAACCTGTTCATCCGTCTCAAATACGGCACCGAGAATAGGCTGGTAATAGGAATTTTCCGGAATATACACATAAGCATCGTGCCCGGGAACAGAAGGACAGGTGTTTCTCAAATACTCAAACACGGGGACATAAAGCTGATTCCAAAGTGAATTTGGATCATTCAGGGGATCATCAGAAGCAACACCGTATTTTTCAGCACGACGGGCAAAGCCCGAAGTCTCATAATACTCTGATCCCGTCGTATTCGAGGCACGGAAAGTGATCGCCCACATGATCATCTGAACATCATAATAATCATGAGAATACGCACCTCTGTTCTCATCAATAAACATTTGGACGCAATTTCTTGTCTGGGCAAGCTGATCGAGGAACTCAACTACACCCTGAGGATTAGAAGCAATACTCATGAGAAGGATCTTCTCATCATCAGTGAACCTCGTATACTCCGACAGAACACTTCTCCTGTAAAACGCAGTCGTTTGCGGTGACCCCTTTGTGGAATCAAGACAAAAACCTACACCGGGTATCCGGTTAAAGTTAGAATCAAAAATGTTATCATTGTCGCAGAAGCTTTTAATATGATAAACCTCATTATCATCC
>JAFZWN010000124.1 GCA_017617295.1 Clostridiales bacterium
CTTTCCAGCTCCTTTATAACGTTCATGCCACTGATGTAGCTATCGTTACAAACGTAACTCCCAATCATCTGGATTTCCATACGGATTATCAGGAATATATCGATTCGAAGAAACACCTGTTCATGAGTCAGGATCCAACCGGAAGGCTTGTTCTTAATTCCTCGTTCGATATCACATACGATATGAAAGATGATGCCAAGGGTACTACTGTTTTCTTCGCACAGGATAAGCAAACAGCCCATAGGGCCGGAGGCACTTTTACGGCCGCATATATCGAAGACGGTATGCTCATATATGAGGATAAGGAAGGCAGACACGAAATAGTAAGGGAAGACGAGATCGTAATCCCCGGCAAGCATAATGCGGAGAACTACCTCGCAGCATCCTGTGCAGTATGGCCGTATGTCAGTGTTGATGATATCAGATCTGTAGCAAGAAGCTTCCCGGGAGTTCCTCACCGTATAGAGTTTATCCGTGAGATCGACGGAGTCAGATTCTATAATTCATCTATCGATACATCCCCCAACCGTACGATTAATACGATGAACGCATTGGCCGCACGCGGAATGAAGGGCGTACTTATTACCGGAGGCAAGGATAAGAAGTGTGATTACACTGGTCTTGGAAATGCCATCCTCAATGTATCCGACCGTATTGTTATCTACGGCGACAATGCTTCATTTATAAAGGATATCCTTGAGAAGGAAGCGGACGGAAGGTCATATAAGCTGATCGAGCTTCCTTCGGATCCTGATGACGTGTATGAATTCGATTCAACGAGGGATAATGTCGTTAATTCCTATAAAGAGGCTATATCCAAGGCCAGAGAGCTGGCAAAAGAGGGGGAAGTTATCATAATGTCTTCGGTCGGAACATCTTACGATCATTTCAGGCATTTTGAGCACAGAGGTGACATGTTCAGGGATCTTGTCAATGCTTTATGAGTATGTTTTTTGCATTTGTAAACTGCTTGCAATAAAAATCCCGCAATTATTTGTATAATTAAAGTGTATATTTGTGTGAAATATAAGGAGAATTGCTGTGTATTGTAAGTATTGCGGGAAGGAGATCGACGATAATAACCGTTGGTGTAATTACTGCGGTAAAGCTACGGGTCACGGATCTGATATAGATGATCATCAGAGTAAGCCTGATTATGAATTTGACAGTGCCGATGATTATCGCGATGCTTCTTACGATTCTACTCCTGCCGGAGGAGCTCCTATGAGTGACGCTGCCGTTAAGCAGGAAATGAGCAAGAATGGTCCTCCGACAGCCGCGATGATCGTTCTCTGTATCCTGTTCCCTCTGGCGGGTGTTGTACTGGGTATCACCTGGTTTTATCAGGGTAACAAGAGAGCCGGCAAGGTCTATATCATATTAAGTCTTATCCTCCTTGTTGCTACATTGTTATTAACTGTTATCGGTATATTTTTACTCGGCGTTTTAAACAGATAAGGAGTTTATAAAGATGGATCATTATATAAGGAGAAGGATAGATGGATAACAGATCTATAAACCGTTCCGAGATGCTCGGCAGAGTCATCAGGGCCGTTATTCTTATAGTTGTCTCGCTGTTGTTGTCTGTATTATCGGTGTCTTTCGCCGTTCATCATATGAGATTGCAGTTTGAGGATGAATTCAAGGGGATAACCGATACCAAGATGCAGCAGGTATGCGATATCGTAAAGATGACAGTCAACGGCGACGAGCTGCTCGGAGATCCCAATTATGCGGCACAGAAGTATAGTGATGTCTTTGCTCTTATGCTCGCGGATACTTCCACTAATGACGTATCGAGCGAGAGCTACGGACTGTTTCTCTATTCCGACGGACAGCTGACTCTTCTTCTGAGTCACGGCGCCGATTCCGAGAATAACTTTGCGGTAAAGGGGAGAGAGATCTCACAGTGGCTCTCTTCCGATAATTCCAGTGCGACCATTACAGGAGAGAACTTCGAGAGTGTACTTGTTCCCGTTGCCGACAGTTCCGGAAGGTGTGTCGGTGTTTTTGAGTATAAGTGCAGTTTCGGCGATCTCGAATTCTTCGGCAACAAGCTCGAGAGCAGGATCCTTACGGCTGTTATCGTGGCAGTGGCTTCAGGAGTAATACTCTTCTGTATCCAGCTTCTGATCCCGAAGCTTATAAGTAATGCAAGAAAGGGGGCGCAGCGCTTATGAGTCATCTGTCCTCCGAATACAAGAAGCTCCGCGAGAAGCGTAATATCTCCGCTACCATAGGCTACTGTTTTGTCGTAGTCCTCATTGTACTTCTGGTAATGTCTTCAACGATAACCGAGACATATGTATCTGTTCTCGAGAGCGAAAGAGCAGATGCCATGGAATCCCTGGCGGTCGCATCTTCAACGGCTCTGGGACATACAAGGATCAACGAGGGTATGGATTATCCTTTGCCTGTCTATACATATGCAGATGACAAGCCCTATATAATCGATATCTATACCAAGGCAGGCAATTCGTTCCTGCGCCTTTATACTTCAACGGATTATCAGTCCACACAGCAGTACTATCTGTCTGATGTCGGAGAGGAATACAATGAATGCTTCGAGCTTCAGAAGACGGCTTTTACAAGAAGGACCGATCCCGCAGACAATACGACATATGTATGTGCCATTGCTCCGATCATCTCGTCCGAGAATACAGTTGCCGGTATCCTTGAGGTCCGCATGCCGATGTCTGACTACAGTGCCACCGTCAACGGAATGTCTCTTAGCTGGATATTTACGATCTTCTCGATCGCGGTAACGATGGGCATCCTTATATTTGAGATCAATCTGCTCGTAACCACGCTCCTTAAAGGATATACGGGTAATGTTCCGGTGCTTATCATATATGGTGAGAATGCCGTCAGATTTGCAACATTTATGATGGCATGCGGAGCTATCATGCAGCCGCTTGTCCTGGCATCGTACATTAAACAGGCGACCTTCGAGTATATGGATTTCTTCGGACAGATCCTTATCTGTATCGGACTTATGCTCTATGCACTCGGTTTCTTCGGTTTCAGTGTTATCCGTAAGCTCGTTAAGAGTAAGCTCACCGAGAGGATCGCTCTTCTTATGACCACAGTCGTCGGATTCATGCTGAGCGTTATAGTCGGTATCATCGGCAACTTCGTCGTTACAATGCTGCTTATCCTTCCGATCGCATTTTGTTACGGCTTCTCTTTTGATACTCTCCGTGATTACAGGATCAATGCTTCCAAGCTCGGCTATAAGGATAAGGGATTCGAGGACAGGACCATTCATAATATCCAGCTGGGCGGTTATTTCCTCGGTGTCTCTGTCGGTGCCGTTATAGCGGGTATCTGTTTTGAGCGGTTCGGACTTCTCTTTGTCAGCATCATTTCAGGTATCGTTCTTATTATAGCGGCTTTCTCGATGGTCTATTTCTTCCGCGACAATAAGTGCGTAAGAGAGAGCCTGCTTCCGATCAATAAATGGATGGAAGTCCTCTCGGATAAATACACCGGCAGGTTCATGGTATCCACTTTTGTGATACTCGGTGTTATCGTATCGTTCCTTCTCGTCTTTGTACCTAATTATCTTCCAATGGTCGGTATATCACTGGCGACCGTGTCCTTCTATTATCTTGTTTCCGCATTCATGGCTCTCTTTGTTGCCGGCGTCATCAAGAACAGATATGCTCACGTACTGACGTCCAAGATCAGGGTTATCATCTCGTCAGCGTGCGCATTCACCGGACTCGTAATATTCGCAGTATTCCCTGCGGCCAAGACCCTTGTCGTCACATGTGCGCTTCTCGGCATCAGTCTCGGTATACACGATTATTACTATATCTATGTGCTGTTCCTTCTTTCCAATTCCAGGCTCAAGATCAACACCAGAAAAGCAGCCGAGATGTCATTCCTTATGGGACTTCTTATCGCGGCTCCCGTATTCGCCTGTGCTCTTATAATCAATAATATCAGGATAGTATTTGCGATCGGATGTCTTGTATTCTTCGTGGCATCGTTCATATATCCCATGTCCGCGTATTCCAATGACGTAGACGATAAGGATGTATCGCTTAAGAAAGCCCCGAAGGCTCCCAAGCCTTCCAAAGCTCCAAAGGCGGCTTCCAAGACAACAGAGCCTGAGACAACAGCTTTCGGTCAGGAACAGCCTCAGGGTAATATCCCGCCGGTCGCTCCTTCTGACCCTTCATATTTATATCAGCAGCAGCCTCAGACTGTTCCTGCTTATGATCCCAATGCATATCAGAACGGGTATTATCAGGATCAGACAGGGTACCAGGCTTATCCTGACCCGACTGCTCCTTACGGTTATGATGCGTATGGCAACCCTGTTGTTTCCGAACCTCAGCCCCCGCGCAGAGATAACTTTATAGATGATCTAGTCGATTCTATAAACAGTGAACCTGACGGATCCTACGATGATTACTATCCCCAGGGAGGTGATGACAATGGATATGTGGAATGAGAAACTGACCAGGGAAAATATCACCGACTTTTATAACAGTACCGTCGAGATGGCTTATCCTGCTGTTTTCGGTATTACCAAGGAGCCGGCGAGGACCGAGCGCGTTATCATCAAGACTTATCTTGATACTTATCAGCAGAGGTCAGTACTGAAGGGTGAAGATGTTATCTATACTTTCGGTGATATCCTTCTCAAGAATGCCAATGAGGAGGTGGAGAAATTCCCGCTTCCCGAGAATATCGCTTTTGCCGAGAGATATCTTGACGAGTACAGCCGTAACTTTATGCTCGAAAGGATCATTATGAAGATCGATTCGACCGGGTATAAGGTAGCTGAATTCATATCTTCCGATGCCAAAAAGGCAAAGCCCACCAAGTCGATACAGAAGGTTCTCGATCTTTTTCCTGTCACTCCGCTTCTGATCTTCCAGCTGATCCTTCTGGCTATAGTAGTGTGGGTTGTCAGTTCAGCGGCTGTTTCCGTTCCTTACCGTAACGATCCGCTTATAAGCCCTAACAAGATATTTGAAGATTCAGACCTTCAGGCTCAGTATGTAGGTGTGCTCCCTTATTACCCGCTCTATGTCAATTTCCCGGGTAATGCTCTGACTGAAGAGAGTGAGCAGACGGCCGAGACGATCCCCTCAGAGGATCCGCTGACGCCTATTACACATGCTTCCGAACCGTCAGCCACGAGAGGCTGATCGATCGGAAATGAACTGTATCTACGCTTCCGGTGTAACCTTTTGACTGTTACCTTAAGAGCTTTTATACTGATCAGTGACTTTGAGCTGAAGGACGGTCAGGGGAGTGTCAGATCATTCCGGTATCATGGTATTGCCTTTTGAAGTTTTCGAGTTCAGAATATGCGACATTGTCTTTTTTGCTGATGATGGTTATATCGCTCTCGGCGAAGTCTCTGAAACTGTTTTTACAGTCTCCCATATTGTTTTCCTTGTTGACTTTTTTGAAAGTGGCAACGGCACCAAGACTGTAACCGAAACAGATCCCTACAACGAGTGCAATAAATATAGCTGTAAGTAACATGATTATCCCTGCCTCCTTTTTACAAATACCATGGTCTCCTGCGACTGCGTCTGTTTGATCATGTCTAGGGTCTTCTGTTTGTAGTTGAAACCCTGCGCTACGGCGAAGATACCTCCGAAGAATGAAATAAAGAATACCAGCAGGAAGAGCGGGACATTGCCGTAACACAGCAGTCCCACCGGAAGCGATATCATAGAGATAAGTGCTGTATATAAGATCATATTGAGCATTAAGCTGTTCTCGTATTTTTTCTTGTCCCAGGGGAAAGCACCGACCACTTTTCCGGTCTGACCGTTTACGAGTATCGTATGAGGCTTATTATCGTAGAAGAAGGTAATGAACCATACCGGAAGCATAGCATAATCAGGTTCTTTAAGATAATTTAGCGTAGGATTCGTGTATAAGAACTTATTGCTTTCACCTTTGATATCTTTGTCTATCCTTTCGAAAAACAGCTGATGAAGTCTCCTTTTTACGGTCATGTTGAGCTTATCCGCTGACAGATCTGTCATGTCGGAATAAAAACCCGTCAGATAGTCTTCATCGAAAGGAACGAGATCTTTAAGATAATACGGTTCGAGTTTTGTGCTGATACCGTCACATAATCTGGACGATGATTCCACAGGGACATTTTTGAAAACGCATTTTCCCGCGATCTCATGGTATCTTGTCTTGACCATCTTTTCTTTATATTCCATGAACAGAGCGTCTTTATATTCGGCGCTCACGATATGGTACGGGATATAAATACCTCTTATCATGTCCGGGCGGAAGTTTTTTATCTTTTCTGGGATCAGAGTGTTGCCTGAAAGACTTTTTCTTAATATGGCTTCCGCCTGACCCTTCGTTATCTTGAAGGGCATAATGTATTTGGGCTTACGTAATCTTGAGACCCTCGAAAATACAATGCTCGGATTACCGCAGTAGATACAGTACGTCGATGCCTCGGTTCCGTTGATTATGATCTCGCCTCCGCAGCTGCTGCATGAATAGACATTAAAGTCTGCCATTTCATAACATTCGGTGCCTTTAAGCCCGAATGCTTCTTTGGCGCTTATGATCTCCTGATCCTCCAGATACTCGCGGCCCTCAGTCTCGATATTCTCCGGAGCGATCTTCTTTCCGCAATTTTTACAAAGCATAGCCTGAGACATCGGATCATAGATCAAAGGTGTACCGCAGGCAGTACAAAATGTTGCCATTATTCTATCCCCCTTTTTTATTCACTGCATTGATTTTATAGTAGATTATTAGAACAATTAAGGCAAATCTATTAATAGAGGGTAAATTTGCTTTTATCGATTTTTTTTATTTTTTCACATATGTAGTATAATCAATAACTGATTTATAGATGAGCGAGGTTGTTATTATGAAGATTTCCGACAAACAACTGGCACAGGTCAATGACCGTATAGATGCACTTATCAAAGCCGGCAGTTTCTACGGTAAGAAACTCAGGGAGGCAGGCGTAGGTCACGTCGATTCAGCCGAAGACTTTGAGAAGCTTCCTTTTTCCGAGAAGAGTGATCTTAGAGACGCCTATCCTCTGGGACTTATGACTGCTCCGCAGGAAGAGATCGTCAGGATCCATTCTTCTTCGGGTACGACCGGTCTTCCCGTGATCATTCCGTATACAGCCAAAGACGTTGACGACTGGGCAACCATGTTTGCCAGATGCTATGAGTTCGCAGGCATTACTAAGAATGACCGCGTTCACATTACTCCCGGATACGGTCTGTGGACCGCAGGCATAGGATTCCAGGCAGGCGTTGAAAAGCTTGGCGCTATGGCTATCCCCATGGGTCCGGGTAATACCGACAAGCAGCTTCAGTTTATGATGGACATGGGATCCACTGTTCTTTGTGCCACATCTTCATATGCTCTCCTTCTTGCCGAAGAGATCGAGAAGAGAGGGATCAAGGATAAGATCAAGCTCAAGAAGGGTGTTATCGGCTCCGAGAGATGGGGCGAAAAGATGAGACAGAGGATCAAGAACGAACTCGGGATCGAGCTTTACGATATATACGGACTCACGGAGATCTACGGACCCGGTATCGGTATCAACTGTAAGTATGATACGGGAATGCATATCTGGGATGATTATCTGTATCTCGAGATAATCGATCCTGTTACCGGTAAGAACGTTTCTGACGGTGAGTGGGGTGAGATAGTCATTACGACTCTGGTCAAGGAGGGTGCTCCTCTTATCAGATACCGTACCCATGACCTCTCGAGGATAATCCCGGGCGAATGTCCCTGCGGAAGTAAGTTCCCGAGGATCGATGTTATCCAGGGCAGGACCGATGACATGATGAAGATAAAGGGTGTCAATGTATTCCCGAATCAGATCGAGGAAGTGCTTAAGGCTTTCCCTGAGCTCTCGTCCGAGTATCAGATCAGGATCTCGCATCTTGATGGACGTGACACGATGAGGATCTATGTTGAGACTACCGGTGATATCGATTTCAACGACATGAGCAAGAAGATCGCGGATAAGGTTAAGTCCAAGATCGGCTTTACGCCTATCGTCAAGGTTGTCGAGCTGGGTGTTCTTCCCAGATCCGAGAAGAAGAGTAAGAGAGTCATCGACGAAAGATATGATTGATAAGGAGTGTTATGTATGGACTTTTGGGACAAACTGACAGCCATAAATGATGCCATTAACGGTTTTGTATGGGTCAAGATAGGACTTGTGCTTCTGATCGGTACGGGTATCATCATGACATGTCTTACAAAGTTCTTCCAGGTTACGCATTTTGCCCACTGGTGGAAAAAGACGATCGGAAGCCTTTTTGACAAGAAGGTCATCTCTCATACTTCAGAGAAAGCATCGATCTCGCAGTTTCAAGCTCTGTGTACCGCGCTGGCGGCTACGGTAGGCGTAGGCAATATCGCCGGCGTGTCCGCAGCTATAATGACAGGCGGTCCCGGTGCAGTGTTCTGGATGTGGCTCGCGGCTTTTTTCGGAATGATGACCAACTATTCCGAGAATATCCTGGGTATTTATTTCAGAAGAAAGAACCATGAAGGCGAGTGGTCCGGCGGTGCTATGTACTACCTTCAGGACGGACTCGGCGGATATAAGGGCATGAAGGCCGTCGGTAAGGCTCTTGCCGTTATCTTCGCTATCTGTGCTGCTCTGGCTTCTTTCGGTATCGGTAATATGGGCCAGGTCAATAAGATAGTCATCAATTTCACGTCTGCTTTCGATATCAAGGCTTTGTCATCCAAGGTCTTATATTCCTCGCAGGGTACCGATGTTACGCTCTATATGCTTATCGTAGGTATAGTTATCATGGTCATTGTCGGTTTTGTAGTTCTTGGCGGACTTCAGAGGATCGCGATAGTAGCCGAGAAGGTAGTTCCCTTTATGGTCGTTCTCTTTGTTCTCGGATCTATCATCATTATCATTGCAAATGCTGAAGGCATCATTCCCGCATTCAAGGCTATCTTTACTATGGCATTTACAAAGCAGGCAGCATGGGGCGGTGCGACCGGTGTTGCTTTTAAAACGATAATCACTCAGGGCTGTAAAAGAGGAGTATTCAGTAATGAGGCCGGTCTCGGTTCTTCCGTTATGGTCCACTCGAACTCCAATGTCAGAGAACCCGTCAAGCAGGGCTTGTGGGGCATCTTTGAGGTGTTTGCCGATACTATCATCGTTTGTTCCATGACGGCTCTTACCGTTCTTACTAGCGGAGTTATCGATCTTTCCACAGGAGCAACGGATGCCTCTTCGGACGCTACTTTGGTTGCCGAGGCTTTCAGTACGGTATTTAAGTTCGGTTCATTTGACTTCGGCCGTTATTTCATAGCTCTTGCCATCCTTGTATTCGCCTTTACTACTATCCTCGGATGGTCTCATTACGGATCAAAGGCTGTCGAGTATCTGGCAGGTTCAAAGGCTAAGACCGTTACTAAGATTTATAAGATCATCTTTGTTCTCATGATCCTTTCCGGTGCTCTGATGACATCTTCCATCGCATGGGATATATCCGATACCTTTAACGGATTCATGATGATCCCGAACCTTATCGGTGTTCTGGCTATGAGCCCTCTTGTAATGAAGCTCACTTCCAACTATGTTTCGCGCCGTATCAAGAACGAGAAGATCGAACCGATTCTGTCATATGATCCCGCCATCCAGAGGGAGAATGCCGAAGTGATCGCCAAGACGGGCGAAGACTGATGCATTTCGGTCCTTATGCATTAATGATCTTACTTTCACAGGCGGCAGGGTATACCTCTGCCGTCTTTTTGTGCATTAAGAGCGGACACCGAAAGGAGACGGTCTTTTATACTGTTCTTTTGAATCCGCTTTTTATCTTCCTTTTTGCGGTGTTATTCTCTCTGATATACGGAAAAGGTCGCAGTATCGGACTCTCCGGGCTCGGTGCCGCATTCGGGCTGATGACCGGAGTCTTTACCTCGATCCTTATCCACAGGGATAAGTCCATTGAGCTGCTTGCTTCATGGACAGTATCTGCCGCCCTTATGTATTCTGTGGCAAAGATCGGATGTTTCCTGGGCGGATGCTGCGGAGGTTCTGTGGCAGGGCTTCCCGTACAGCTTGTTGAGAGCGGATCCTTTTTTGTTATCTATCTGACGGGGCTTACCGTTTTCTTCATAAGCAAGTCAAAGTTCAGACCTGTATATACCGTAATGACGGCTGCTTTTATCGTGAGGTTCGTACTTGATCATTTCAGGATTTCCCATGCGGGAAAGGTCATTTCGCCGGAGCAGATCACTGTGCTTGCCGGAGGTGTGGCAGCCTTTATCGTGCTTTTACTGATGAGGAATGTTTTAAGGGGCAGACCTGATACATGACTGTAATAAATTTTTTTGTTATATCATCGTATGATTTTATATTTGATGTTATAATTGATTCAAACCTATTTTTATAAGGAGGTCCTATATGGTACCCGAGAAAGTTGCAAATGTTACCCTTGATGAGCTTAAATACATACCCAAGAAGGGAAAGATAGTAATCGCCGAGCATACAAAAGATCCCGAGCTCCTTATTGAACTTGCCAAGTCAAGGAATGCCGAAGTCAGATCCAAGGCTGCTACTAATGTGAATATTCCCGTAGAAGTTATCAGTAAGCTCGCAGGTGACGAATCTCCTGTCGTAAGAGCAGGTGTTGCTGCTAATCCTCAGACATCTCCCGATACATTAAGGGACCTCTCCAAGGACCTTGTTCCCGGAGTCAGAGCCAGAGTTGCTTCCAATCCTGCTACTCCCGGTTCCACTCTTGAAGTCCTCCTCGATGATCCCGAGGCTCTCGTAAGAGAAGCTCTTGCCCGTAATAAGGCAGCCAGCGATGTCATCCTTGCAGAGCTTGCCGGTGATGACGTTGACAGTGTAAGAGAGAATGTCGCAAGTAATCCCAATATCAATGTGATAACATTAAGAGAGCTTGCCGAGGATGACAGAATGGGTGTTCGTGTACACGTTGTCGATAATGTCAAGGTTACTCCCGAGATACTTGCCTTCCTTGTTAATGACTTCAAGGTACAGGTAAGAAAAGGTGTTGCTTCTCATCCTCTTACACCGCTCGATACTCTCAAGATCCTTATCGATGACAAGGATGAGGTCGTAAGCGTTGCAGCCAAGAACAACAATACTTATGTAACAGCTCCCAAGTGGTGATCATTTGATCTTTCGTATTATCTCAGCCCGGCTCATAAGCAGCCGGGCTGTTTCTGTATATGAGTATCTGACTCATTTTCGTAATGCATAAAATAGTCCTTTTTTCAAAGAAAACATCAATTTCTGTGTTATAATCCAATAAGACCGTTAATGACCCGGGAGGGCCTTTTATGACAAAATGGATAATGGTTGTCGATGACGATACTGCCAATCTTAAGATGGCCGGACATATATTGAGCAGGAACAATATGCGGGTCACGGCTCTTAAGTCAGGTCAGGCTTTACTGGACTATATCCCGCAGAACGGTTTTCCCGATCTTATACTTCTTGATATCAAGATGCCTGGTATCGACGGCTTCGAGACTTTGAAGCTCCTCAGAGATTATGAGAACTCCCAGGGACTGGAGAAGACGCCTGTTATCTTTCTTACGGCTGACGAGGATACAGATACCGAGAAAAGGGGATTCGAGGTCGGAGTATCTGATTTTATACGAAAGCCCTTTAATCCGGACGTTCTGCTGCGACGAATAGACAATGTCGTTTTGAGCCAGAATGAGATGAAGAACCTGAAGAGCGAGGCTTCGATAGATAAGCTTACCGGTTTTCTGAACAAGGGGGCCACTGAAGCGGAGTTTACAAAGATCTGTTCCAATGCCACAGGTTGTCTTATGATGATCGACCTTGATTCTTTTAAGTCGGTCAATGATGTATACGGGCACGATATGGGCGATAAGGTTCTCTCCGGATTCGCGGATATCATCAGGCATTCAGTTCCTGAAGGCAGCAAGTACGGAAGGCTTGGCGGTGACGAGTTCGTGGCATTTGCCAAGGGCGTTTATAAAGATGACTCCGTTGCCTCTATGACTGAGAAGCTTAATACCGATCTGATATCCATGGCCAAGGAACTGATGGGCGAAGATATGGATATCCCTCTTGGAGCTTCCGTAGGCGCTATCTTTGTTCCCAGACACGGAAATGATTATAATTCCCTTATCAAGCTGGCAGATAAGAGCCTTTATTCTGTAAAGAAGAACGGTAAGCACGGATATTGTCTTTACAGTTCCGAGTCTTTCGGTGATGACGCCGGGATCACAGAGATGGATATCAAGACATTATCGGGGATACTCGGTGAGAGAACGATACCCGATGTGGCGCTGCAGCTCGACAAGGATTCGTTTGCACCCGTATACAGATACATAATCAGATATGCCATCAGACACAGGATCAGTGTATGTAAGGTGCTGTTTACGCTTAAGCCTTCCCCTGAAATCAATGATCAGGACAGTCTTGAACTTCTCGACGAGTTCGGTAACCACATCAGACGGTCGCTTAGGAAGTCGGATATCCTTACCAGGAGCAGGAAGAATCAGTATTTTGTATTTCTTACCGATATCAGGGAGGACTCGGTCGATAAAGTAATAAGTCATATCGTCGACAGATGGCATGAACAGATGGGCGACGTGCTTGAACTGAAGTATGAGAGCGAATTTATCGGTAACGAATACGATAAGTTATATCACAAGAATCAGAAGAAATATGTCGTTATCGTTGACGATGACAAGATGAATATCGGAATCGCGGGAAAGATCTTAAGTGACGCTGGTATCACTGTTGCGGGATTCGAGTCCGGGCAGCAGCTCCTCGATCACATTTCTGAAAAGAAAGATTTTCCGGATCTTATCCTTCTTGATATCAAGATGGCGGGCATGGACGGTTTTGAGACGATGAAAAAGCTCAAGACGATCAGTACCGAGGCGGCAAAGATCCCGGTCATCTTCCTGACGGCTGACGAGAGCGCGGGATCCGAGAGTTACGGCCTCTCTCTCGGTGCCATGGATTTTATACGTAAGCCTTTTGTTCCCGAGATAATGCTCCTGCGGGTCAATCATATCATCGAACTCGTTAATCTCAAGAATCAGCTTAGTTACGAGGTCGAGATCAAGAACAGAGAGAACAGACAGCTCTTTGTTCATGTCGTTGAATGTCTGGCTGCTGCCATCGATACAAAGGATTATCATACGCGGGGACACTCGAGCAGAGTCGCAGAATATGCCAGGGAGATTGCCAAGAGAGCCGGATATTCCGAGTATAAGCAGGAGGAGATCTATATGATGGGGCTGCTCCATGATGTCGGCAAGATCGGTGTTCCGATTACCGTCATCAATAAGCCTGCTTCCCTGACTGATGATGAATTCGCCATCATCAAAAAACACCCGGGAATGGGGGCTCAGATCCTCGATAACATAAAAGAGGATCCGAATCTGGCCATGGCTGCCAAATTCCATCACGAGAGGTTTGACGGAACTGGTTATCCCACGGGCATATCAGGTTATGAGATCCCCGAGGAAGCCAGGATAATCGCTGTTGCCGATGCTTATGATGCCATGTCGAGCGACCGCGCTTACAGGCGTATGCTCACTCAGGAGCAGATACTCTCGGAGCTTGGAAATGGCAAGGGCAAGCAGTTTGATCCGAAGTTCGCGGATATCATGATATCGATAGTAAAAGAAGACCTCGATTATAATCTCAGGGAGTTTGCTAATGAGTAACAGATCATTGGAGAGCAATGACTTATTTCAATCTTCGCATCTGATGCTTTTGGTCAGTTATACTGCTTTTGCCGTACTTCTGATAGGGGAGTCACTGATAATGGGCTGGGAGAGATGGGTCCTTATCCTTATCGCTATGGCAGTAATCTTTTGCTGGATCATGCATTTCAGGCAGGATTCCCCGCCGGCTGTAAGGATAAGGATATATTCGGTCCTTATGATGTGTACCGCATTCTTTTACGGTATACATACCACGAGCACATTTGATCTCGCGATAGTAATGTCTGCTGTTATGATGATCTATACTATGACCGGAATGAAGTCTCTGATCACCATGTGTCAGATAACATACTATATTACTATGACATATGGTCTGATCATGATGGGATTGAACGGGGAAGAATTCGATCCTCTGGTCATCTCGAGGATCATACTTCATCTCGCTCTTATATTCTTTATCGGCTGGTTTGCAAAGATCGTTATAGACAAATGGTCTCTTGTACTTAGCAGTTCCAAAGACGAGGTCGCCCAGCTTACTGAAGCTACGGAGAGACTGAACGACTTTCTTGCCAATGTTTCTCATGAGATTAGGACTCCTGTTAACGCCGTTATAGGTCTTACCGGTATCTGCATCGAGAAGTCGCAGAACAGGGGAGTGATGAATGATCTTATAGCGGTCAGAGAGGCCGGTCACAAAGTTGCCGATCAGATAAGCGATATCCTTGACTATTCCGAGATAGACAGGAAAAAGGCTGTCTGCAATAACGAGGATTATATGCTTTCTTCCGTGCTTCATGATCTGGTAACGGATATAAGAAGGAATAAATCCAAGGATGTGGAACTCATAATAGATGTCGATCCGGCGATCCCCGCCGTTATGAATTCCGATGTGGCCAAGCTTAAGAAGATACTTAAGGCTCTTATCAGTAATGGTCTGAAATACACGCGCAAAGGCGGAGTCTATGTCAGGATCGTGGCCGAAGAGCATGATTACGGAGTCAATCTCTGTATCGAGGTTACCGATACAGGGATCGGTATGACAGAATATGAACTGGAGAGAGTATACGACAGCTTCTATCAGGCGGATTCCGGAAGATCCAGGATGGGCGGAGGACTCGGGCTCGGACTCGCGATAGTATCCGGATTCGTATCTCTTCTCGGCGGTTTTATGACTATAAAGAGTAAGGTCGACGTCGGAACTACCGTCAATGTCAGTATCCCGCAGAAGGTCATTGATCCGACGAGCTGCATGTCCGTCTCGAACCCGGATAAGATATGTCTCGGCGGATATCTTCATTTTGAGAAATATTCCGACCCTGCAGTGCGCGATTACTATAACTCTATGGTGCTTAATATCGTCAAGGGCCTCGGTATCCAGATGCACAGGGTTAATAATGCCGAGAACCTTAAGCTCCTTCATAAGACTATTCATATGACTCACCTTTTCATTGCAGAAGAGGAATACGGTGCCAATGTCGAACTTATGGAAGAACTGGCAGGCGATATGATCGTCGTTGTTGTCGCAAATGAAGATATAGTCCTTCCCGAAGGAAGCCGTGTAAGGATAATGGAGAAGCCTTTCTACTGTTTCCCCGTTGTATCTGTCCTTAATTCGAGTATCGATGACGAGAAACCTGCGGATAAGAAGATGTACTGCAGAGATGTCAAGGCTCTGGTCGTCGATGACGAGTCCATGAACCTCGTCGTTGCCAAGAGTATCTTCAGGCGTTACGGCATGAAGGTCACTACAGTACTCTCCGGTCCTGAAGCTATTGAGATATGCAGGGAGAAAGTGTTTGATATCATTTTCATGGACCATATGATGGGCGGAATGGACGGAGTGGAAGCAATGAAGAGGATAAGATCGGATGTTTCCGGACGTAACAGTGACGTCCCGATAGTTGCTCTTACTGCCAATGCCATGAGCTCCGCCAAGCAGATGTTCCTGTCCGAGGGCTTTGACGGCTTTGTAAGTAAGCCCATTGATACTGAGGAACTGGAGCGCGTCATGAGAATGGTTCTTCCCAAGTCCGCCGTTACTTTTGAGACCGAAGCGATCCCCGTTGAAGAACTGCTGTATGACAGGCACGCTCCAGAAGCTGAAGAGAATACCGAGGTCAAGACCGATATTAACGATCCTATCGTAATACATACAGAACTTAAGCGGATGGGTATCGATTCTGATACAGGTCTTAAGTATTGTGCCGGTGATCTTGAATTCTATAAAAGCCTTCTGATCCAGTTTGCTTCCGAAGCCGATTCCAAGATCCAGTCCATGAGACACAGTTTTGAAAATGATAACATTCATGATTATGAGATAGTCGTTCATGCTCTTAAGAGTACCTCCAAGATGATCGGCGCACTTGAACTGTCCGAGTTTGCAAGGGAACTGGAAGCCGCTGCGAAGGAAAACCGGGACGATTATATCAATCAGAATCACAAGATGCTCGTAAGAAGATATACGGATGTCGTCTCATCTTTGAAGGATCTGTTCGGTGTTACGGATGACCCTGAAGCACCGGGTTCAGATGAAAACGGGTCTGTTCCTTCGGAAAATGAGGATGATGAAGTATTTGAGTTCGATCCCGGGGGCGATCCGGATGAAGGAGGTCAGGATTC
>JAFZWN010000125.1 GCA_017617295.1 Clostridiales bacterium
GCAATGTGCGCCAAGGTCTTCATCATGCCCTACGGCAATGTCTTCTGTGATTCCAAGCTCATGGACAGCCGTGAGATCCGTCTGATCAGAAGGATCGTAAGGGACAACAGGCACAGGGATGCCCACGCGATCTCCACGATCGATTACTGGCCGATGATCGCAAGGAGCGAGGAGGATTTCGTCGATAAGTATCTTGCCGAAGCTGATTACCACATCAATTCCTTCCTTGCATACGAGCCTCTTGTACTGGCTCCCATGGCCCTGAGCGACATCAGGATCGCGGTCGAGAAGATCAACGACGGAACGGCCGAGGCCAACGTGTTCATGAAGCGTTCCCCCACGGGCAAGCCTTTCGCTGATCTGTCACGTGCGATGGCAAAGGCCGGAGTCCTTACGGAACACCTGAACAAGATCCCCGTGATCAACCCGGAATATGTTCCGGAAAGATCCATACTCAATGAATTTATCGGTTCGTAAACATATACAGGAGATAAGAAATGCCAATTAGGATACCGAACAATCTTCCGGCACGCGCCACGCTCGAAAAGGAGCGTATCTTCGTAATGGAAGAGACGAGAGCTCTGACACAGGATATAAGACCCATAAAGATCGTCATCCTCAATCTCATGCCTGATAAGATAACGACTGAGACCCAGCTTCTGCGAGCTCTGTCGAATTCACCCATCCAGGTCGATATCGAGCTCCTCTGCATGGCATCTCATGAATCAAGGCATACTAGCCAGTCTCACCTTAACAGATACTATCTGACCTTCGATAAGATCTCTGACCAGTATTTCGACGGCATGATCATCACGGGCGCTCCCATCGAAAAACTTCCTTTCGAGGAAGTCGACTACTGGGAGGAACTCTGCAAGATAATGGAGTGGAGCAAGACCCACGTCTATTCGACCATGCATCTTTGCTGGGGCGCTTTCGCAGGCCTTTACTACCATTACGGCATCCCCAAGTATGTCCTGGACCGTAAGGTGTCCGGCATCTTCGAGCACAGCATGACATACAGCCGCCCGGTCAAGCTCTTCCGCGGATTCGACGATATCTTCTATGTACCCCATTCAAGATATACCGAAGTGAAGCGCGAGGATATCGCGAAGGTAAAGGAATTGAGGATCCTGTCCGAATCCGAGGAGTGCGGTATCTATGCCGTTTCCGATCTTACGGGAAGACAGATATTCATAACAGGCCACTCCGAATACGATGCGGATACCCTGGACCGCGAATATAAGCGCGATCAGGATGCCGGGATCGATCCCGACATGCCCGTCAATTACTATGTTGACGATGATCCCTCCAAGGGCTTTTTGCTCCGCTGGAGATCCTCGGCAACACTGATGTACACCAACTGGCTCAATTACTACGTTTACCAGGAGACACCTTTCGATATCGGTCTCATCGAAAACATCAAGCAGGGTGATATTCCGGCAGGAAGGGATGAAGAGCGCGATGATTGAGATCACGAATGATTCCGTGAGATCACTGCTGCCCCAAAGAGATGAGAGGGGCCATAAGGGCACGTTCGGTACGGCGCTTATCGTTGCCGGAAGTCCTTACATGACAGGTGCCGGCGTTCTTGCAGCGGAATCCTGCCTGAGGAGCGGAGCAGGCATGGTCAGATACATGTCTGACGAGAAAGCCCTCCTTCCCGTTCAGATCAAGTGCCCCTGTGCTCTTACTTCTTCTATCGGCAATGATATGGAAGAGAGCAGAGCTTCAATAAAGAAATACTACCCCAAGGCATCTGCCTGTCTCATAGGACCCGGAACGGATGAAGAAGATGACAGGATAAGAACGATACTTACGGTCCTTATCAGCGGTGCAAAAGCTCTTGTAATAGATGCATCCGCACTTAACATCATATCGCGTTACAAAGATCATTACCTGCCGCTCATCGCCTCAAGACAGGACAAGGGACTGGATCCTGCTGTTCTGACACCTCACCTCGGGGAATTCGCAAGGCTCTGTGACGGAGTACTCGACCCGGGCGAAGAGGGAGCCTTAAAGTTCGCATCCGAGTACAAAACGGTCCTCGTGCTCAAGAGCCACGATACGCTCGTCGCGGATACGGAAGGGAACTGCTATGTCAACAAGGGAGAGAACTCGGGTCTTGCCAAGGGCGGATCGGGTGACGTTCTTTCGGGACTCATGACAGGTCTCTATGCACAGGGCATGAAAGCACAAGATGCGGCCGTTGCAGCCGTATACATACATGCGAAGGCAGGTCTTTGTGCAAGATCGCAAAAGGGGGAAAGGGCAATGCTGCCGTCGGATCTTCCGGACATGTTTCCTGAAGTCATAAACGGTATCTTTGACAAAGGATAAGCTATGCAGATAAATGACATTAATTTTGACAGATCATGTGTGCTGATCGACCTTGATGCGGTCAGATATAACTACAGGCAGATAAAGGCAGTGACATCGGATGACACCGATATGTTCTGCGTAGTCAAGGCTGATGCCTACGGGCACGGCGCGGTCCGCCTTGCAAAGGTCCTCGAGGAAGAGGGCGCGGCAGGTTTCTGTCTCGCAACCGTCGACGAGGCGAAGGACCTTGTCGAGAACGGCATAACGAAGCCCCTCATGATATTGGGATATACTTCTCCCGACAGATTTCCGGATATCGTTAAGTACGATATTGGCCAGGCCGTCTTCTCCGTTGAGGATGCCGAGCTCCTGTCGGAGGAAGCCGTAAAGCAGGGCAAGGACTGCAGGATTCATATCAAGATCGATACCGGCATGGGCCGCATAGGTTTTGCGACGGACGGAACAGCTGACGACGATATAGTCAAGGTCTGCGAGCTCCCCGGTCTTATCCCGGAAGGGATCTTTTCGCATTTTGCAGTATCCGATACAGCTGACGACGAATATACGGAAAAGCAGTTTGGGATTTATAAGGCAACCGTTGAAAGGATCGAAGGCAGGGGCATAAAGTTTGCAAGACACCATATCTGCAACAGTGCCGGCATCTTCAGATTCCCGGGCATGCACCTTGATACCGTAAGGGCAGGTCTCATCCTCTACGGAATGTATCCCGAAGGATGTCCTGACCGCGACAAGATGCCTGACTTAAAGCCCGTTATGACCTGGCTTGCAAAGGTCATCTTTGTAAAAGAAGTACCCGCCGGGACATCCGTAAGCTACGGAAGGCATTTTAGGGCCGGCAGGACGACCAAGGTCGCAACGGTCGGGATCGGTTATGCCGACGGCTTTTCGAGAAGGCTGTCGAACGGCTTCATGCTGAACATCAAGGGCAGTTACTATCCCATAATCGGAAATGTCTGCATGGATATGTGCATGGCCGATGTAACCGGAAGTGATGTTAAGCGCGGTGATATCGTTCAGATATTCGGAGAAGGAAATCCCACGGATAATCTGGCATCTTACATCGGTACGATCAACTATGAGATAACCTGTGATGTCGGCAAGAGAGTCAAGAGACTCTACCTTGCGGACGGAAAGATAGAGTAAGGAAAGTAAATGGCTCCTTGCTTTTTGCCATAGAAGAGTATATTCTTATTCGGGCATTAATCAGGGCCTTAAGGAGAAAGAAATGAATTACGAGGGCGGATCCAGAGTCGCAGTCAACTTCGCGAAAAGAATCGTTGTCAAGGTCGGTACATCCACTTTGACCTACGATAACGGGAAGATGAACCTTAACAACATAGAAAGACTTGCACGTTCGATATCAGATCTCATGAACCGCGGTATGGAAGTTATCCTTGTATCTTCCGGCGCCATCGGTGTCGGTATCGGATACCTTAATCTCGACAAGAGGCCTGATTCCACCAGAGAGAAGCAGGCTATCGCCGCAGTCGGCCAGGTCGAGCTCATGAACGCTTATGCCAGGGTCTTTGCAGAGTACGGTTACAAGTGCGGTCAGATCCTCTTAACGAAGGACGATCTGGCGGATAAGCTCACCAAATCCAACATCAGCAACACCCTCGAAGCTCTTATAGAAAAGAAGATCATTCCTATCATAAACGAAAACGACTCCGTTTCCACGAGCGAGATCATGCACAACGGCACTTTCGGCGACAACGACACCCTGTCGGCTCTCGTTGCAATGCTTTCGAATGCCGATCTTCTCGTAATCCTTTCTGATGTGGACGGTCTTTACGATTCAAATCCCAAGGACAATCCTGACGCCAAGAGGATCTCCTATGTCGAGGATTTCACCGAGACGCTTAACGAGATAACGACAGGCAAGGGATCATGGCTCGGAACAGGCGGCATGACGACAAAGATCATGGCCATGAAGACCGCGACCGAGCACGGTATCAACGGTGTCATTGCGGAAGGTTCCGACACGAGCGTTCTTGAAAGGATCCTCGATCAGGACAATATCGGAACATTCTTTGCTGCCCCCATCCCCGAAGAGGAATAATATAAACTATCAGGGCATAAAACCCGGAGCAGGAGTCGGAGAAGGTTCCGGCTTATGTATGGTGCACGGTTTATCCTTCTTCGGGCAGAAATCCGAACCTGAAATGAAATAATCAGTTACGACGGTACCTGCAGCCTTGCATTCATCTGTCGCGTAACAGCCTGACTCGGTGCAGACGGATGCCTGAACGATCGATTCGGGACGTTCGAACTTGGCGCCTTCAAGGTTGGCGTGGATCTTCTGCATACAGTACATCCAAATGTGAACGGCGTTACGGTAGTCGTCTTTTATGATCTCCGTCTGTCTCAACCTGTTGTCGTATCCGTACCATACTGCTGCGGCATAGTAAGGAGTAAAACCGCAGAACCACTTATCATTGTTATCGGAAGTCGTACCTGTCTTGCCGGCGGTGCTGATCTTGGCTCCGTCAAGGCCCTTGATCTGTCCGCCGAACTTGGAAGGAGTACCGGATGTTACGACGCCCATGAGCATATCGGCAACGAGAAAACAGGTCTCAGCCGAGAATACCTTGCGCTTTGCGGGGTCAGAAGACATGATGAGGTTCTCATCGCTGTCCAATACCTTCGTATAGGAATAAGGCTCGCAGTAAGTTCCTCCGTTGGCGAAGGTCGCATATGCGGCAGCCATCTCGAGCGTTGTCATACCGTTGGTAAAACCGCCGACTGACTGTGAAGGGAAACTGCCTTCACTCGTTCTGTCGATGCCGTTCTGGGCCAGATACCAGAGCGCCGTATCTCCGCCGACTTCACGCCAGAGCATCGCGGCTATGGTGTTGCGCGATTTAACAAGAGCCTGTCTTACCGTAAGCGGACCGATGTAGTTGTTCTCATAGTTCTTAGGCCATGGCCTCTTGGGATTTGAAGGATCAAGATAGACCTTCTGGTCAGTAAAGAGAGTCGACGGGACTACGAGGCCCAGCTCTATCGCGGGAGCGTAATCCAGGAGGGGCTTGATCGAAGAACCGGGGTTCCTGCGTGAGGCAGTGGCACGGTTCCAGGCGAGATTCATCGTCTTCTCGCCGAAGCCGCCCTGCATCGCGGCTATGGCTCCGGTAGATACATTGACTACGACCATGGATCCGTTAGGCTTCTCGGGGTAATCCTCGATCTTGGAAGGCTTCTTCTGGAAGAGATCCTTATTCTTGAAAGCCTCATCGAGAATGGCCTGAACATCAGGTTCAAGAGTGGTATAGATGTGATAACCGCGGTTATAGACTATGGAAGAAGCGAGTTCCTTGGATATTCCCCTTGCCTTTGCAAGATCCGAGATAACCTCGGAGATCGCATATTCCGCAAAGTAGGAGTTAACGGCATTATAAGATTTCTTCTCACGCGTCTTGAACTTTACATCGCTGTTGAGAGCCTCACGGTACTGCTTCTCGTCGATCTTGCCGAGCTCGTACATCTTTCCCAGTACGATCCTCATTCTTCTCAGGGCGTTGCGGCGGCCCGTCTCTCTCATGGGGTTGTAGTAGGAAGGGCTCTTGGGGAGACCTGCAAGAAGAGCGCACTCGGGAAGTGTTAATTCTGACGCGTTCTTGCCGAAGTAGTTCTGTGCGGCTGCCTGGATGCCGACATAGTTGTTGCCCATGGGAGCCAGGTTGATATAAAGTTCCATGATCTCATCCTTGGAAAGTTCCTGTTCGAGAGACATGGCAGAGAACCATTCCTGGACCTTACGGGAGGTGGAGTGTTCGTCCTGTCCGCTTATCAGCTTGATCGTCTGCTGGGTGATCGTGGATCCGCCGTGTGTTGCAGATCCGCTGTTGGCAAGGGCGGATAACACGGCACTTCCGATCCTCTTGAGATCGATGCCGGAATGCTCGTAGAATCTTTCGTCTTCTATTGAGATTATCGCTTCATCTATGAAAGTGTTCTTGACTTCACCGAAGGGGATATAGATCCTGTCCACATTCTCGGTTCCGGTGAGCTTTGTGATTACCCTGCCCTGTGAATCGTATACGAAAGAGGTCTGCACCTCATCGGCAGTCGTAAGATCACCTATCGAGAGGGGCTTTGTCGTGGAGGCATATCCCAGGAGCATGCCTGCGCCGAAGCCTCCGAGGGTAAAAGAGATGCAGAGCAGGAGTACGACGAATATCTTTACGAGATCGCCAAGGAAACCGAAGATTTCGTGAGGCAGGCTCCTGTTGAAACCGGCCGTGGTCGGCTTGCCCTTGAGATTACGGCGCAATTCGTCAGCCAGAGCTGAATTCTCCGGGTTGACTGGGCTCGTTGAACGCTGTGCATTTCTGTTGTTACTCAATCCCTTAATACCTCTTTATGGTTTTCACTCCCACCATTTTATCACGATATCGGCTATAATGAGCATATTATAAATATTACACGAGGTTTGCCATAAACATCATGGAGAGGATCGACATAACATCATTGTCCAATGAGGGCCTGGGGATAGGTATCCTGGAGTCCGGCAAGAAGTGCTTTGTCGAAGGTGCCCTTCCCGGCGAATCGGTCACGGTCTCCATAAGCAAAGAAGCCTCCAAATACTCTTTCGCGAAAGCGGAAGAATACCACAGCATATCCCCTGACAGAGTCTTGCCCGCACTTTCGGATCCGGTCCCCGGAGCTGCCATGGCGCACCTTTCATACGAAGGCCAGCTTCGATATAAGTCCGGCAAGGTAAGGGACTGCCTTATAAGGCTCGGAAGGATAGAAGAAGAGAAAGCTGACGGCATTTTGCAGGCAATCGTTCCCTCGGAGAAGACCACAGGCTACCGTAATCACATGCAGTACAGGATTGACGGCAACCTGATAGGGCAGACCGGGGCAGACGGAACGACGGTCATCCCTTTCGAAAAGGAATACCTCGAATATCCCGTTTTCGGAAAAGTAATAGAGGCGGTAAAGGATTTCCTCGACAGGTCTCCCACAAGGCTTCTTACAGGCCTTGTCTTAAGAGGATCTGAAAGGACCAAAGAGATAACCGCGGAATTCATCACCGGCGATACGAGATCACATGAACTGGTCGTAAGAGAGATGAACGAACTCATAAGTTCCACAGGTCTTATAGACAGGATAAGAGAAGCCATAGGGGACTATAAACTCGCAGGTGTCATGTTCAGGATAAGTCCTGACAAAGTATCGAGAAGAACCAGGAGCGGCAAGAGATTCATCATCGACGGGAACTCGTCTTACGAAGAGATCTTCTGCGGCAGGAAATTCACGGTTGAAGCAGGATCATTCTTCCAGGTAAATATCCCCCAGGCAGAAGCGATCTGCGGAAAGATAAAAGGATTCCTTAATGACTGCCAAGTAATCTGTGACCTTTACTGCGGAGCAGGAACTCTCGGATTATCCGTTCTTCACGAAGGCGGAGAACTCTTGGGAATAGAGTCATCAAGGGAAGCGGTTGCATCAGCCGTGCGTAATGCGGAATCGGCATTCCCGGGAGCAAAGGACAGGATAACTTTTGTCTGTAAGGACTGCGGCAAGACGGATCTTAAGTCCTTCATAGACGGAGGCAAGATCCCGTACCCCGATGCAGTGATAGTGGACCCTCCGAGAAAGGGCTTGGACGATCAGGTGATAATGCAGCTTATAAGACTAAACGTCAAAAAACTCGTATATGTCTCATGTGATCCTGCAACCCTTGCAAGAGACCTGAAGGAGTTGTCAGGAACATACAAGATAGAGTCGGTAACGCCTGTTGACATGTTCCCGATGACGCAGCATATAGAGACTGTGTGCCTCTTGAGCAACCGAAAACCAGATGCGAGAGTAAAGATCGATGTGGATCTGGAAGATTACTACCGTATCAAGGACGAACAGAAAAAGAATAAAGCCTCAGAATAAAATAAAACACCGAACTTAAAGCGA
>JAFZWN010000126.1 GCA_017617295.1 Clostridiales bacterium
CAGGTTTAAGAAGAATATCCTGAGGTATATCCCGTTATATCTGATGGTGCTTATTCCTGTCGTTTATTATCTGATATTCCGTTATGTTCCTATGTTCGGTAATATCATCGCTTTCAGAAAGTATCGTGCCGGAGGAAGCATCTTTGGTGAGCAGTGGAGCGGTCTTCGTTATTTCAAGCAGTTCACAAAGGATTCCACTTTCTGGAGAGCTTTTGCTAATACACTTATCCTTAATCTCGGATATCTCCTTTTCAGATTCCCGCTCACACTGATATTTGCACTTCTTATCAATGAGATCAGAAACCTGCATTGGAAGAAATTTGTTCAGACTGTATCTTATCTTCCTCATTTTATATCTATGGTTATCGTTGTAGGTATGATCAAGGAACTTCTTTCCACATCAGGTCCCATCAACGATCTTATTGCCAGACTCGGAGGGGATAAGATAGCGTTTATATCCCTGTCGCAATGGTTCAGGACTATATTTATTGTATCCGGTCTCTGGCAGAGCCTTGGCTGGGGTACTATCCTTTATCTTGCCGCGATGTCCGGTATCAATCCTTCTCTTTATGAGGCGGCAGCCGTTGACGGAGCAAATCATTTCCAGAGAGTAATCCATGTAACGATCCCCTGTATCCTGCCTACGATCACAACGCTTCTTATCCTTGATATCGGCGGACTTGTCGGTTCGGGCGGGGCTTTTGAGAAGGTATTCCTCCTTTATAACCCTATGACATATTCAACAGGAGATATCATATCGACATATGTCTATCGAATGGGTATCGGTTCACAGACCGGAGGAAACTTCAGTTATGCAACGGCGGTCGGACTCTTTGAAGGACTTATCAATCTCATCCTTCTTACTATCGCCAATAAGGCATCCAAGAAATTCACTGACAGCAGTCTCTGGTAAGGCAGGTTTTATATGGCAACCAATACTTTAAAAGCACATAACAGTAAGAACAGGATCAAGGAGTCGATCGGATACCGTATTTTCGTAGTCTGCAATACGATACTGATGATACTGATATCGATAGCGACACTGTATCCGTTCCTTTATCTGGTATCACAGTCCTTTACGTCCGAGCAGGCTATCATCGCGGGACATACGAGCCTGATACCTGAAGGGTTTAATATAGACACATATAAATATGTTCTCACCAAGGGTGATTTCCTTCTTTACTACAGGAACACCATCATCTATACGGTCATCGGTACGGTATTGTCTCTGACCTTCTCGGCATTCCTGGCTTATCCTCTGTCGAAGAACGAGCTGAAGTTCAATCGGATCCTGACGCCTTTCATAGTGTTCACGATGTATTTCGGCGGCGGACTCATCGCAAACTATATCCTTATCGACAGACTTGGTCTAAAGAACACGATGGGCGGCTTTATCTTCCCGATGATGATCAGCACATATTATGTTCTCCTCATGAAGTCTTTCTTCCAGAGTATCCCCAAGGATCTTGAGGAGGCAGGCGAGATCGACGGTCTTGGCAAGTTCGGAGTCTTCTGGAGGATCGCACTTCCGCTTTCCAAGCCCATCATGGCTACGATGACTCTTTTCTACGCTGTAATGTACTGGAACAACTGGTTCAATGCATTCCTGTACCTTCAGGATAAATCCAAGTGGCCTGTAGCATATTACCTTCAGACGATCATCAGAGGCCAGGGCGCAAATGATCCCGACGCAGCACAGGTATCACTCAATATCAAATCATGCGCGATGGTGCTTACGGTACTTCCCATCATCCTTGTATATCCTTTCGTTCAGAAATATTACGTACAGGGCATGATGCTCGGCGGCGTCAAGGAATAAGCCCCGCGATATCCACCCGGATGCAATCGGCATAACGGCCGACATCAAATATTAAATTTTGTGAATGACGGAGGAATGACTATGAAGAACAGAAAGATCAAAGCGTCTGTCAGTGCGTTTCTGATCGCGTCGATGTGCATGGGCGTCGGATGCTCCAGCACAACACCGACTGAAAGTTCTGAGATAACAACTATCGCAGATGTTATCGAGACTCAGGACACGGAAGCTACCGAAGAAGGACTTGGTTATGAGTTTGGTCTTGGAACAACTTTCCATGCAGATGAGCCTGTAACCTACACCATGTATTTCAGTGATGCCAGCTGGTATCCTATGGTTGACACATGGGAGTCCGAAGGGATCTTTGCAAAGATCGAGGAACTTACAAACGTCCATCTTGATCTCATCTCTTTCGATAGTAACGACTATATGCAGAATGTTACTCTCGAGATCAATGCGGGTTCCGCAGCTTACATCATCCCCAAGATCTACGATGATTCCGCTTTTGTAGACGGCGGCGCTATCGTTCCTATCTCGGATTATGTACAGTACATGCCTTATTTCACGGATTTCTTCAACACATATAACATGGCTGATGATCTCCGTACGATCACAAGAGCTAACGGTAAGTACTATAAGCTTCCCGGTATGCTCGAAGAGCCCCTGATCAACTATTCCTTCATGATCAGAAGCGATATCTTCGAGGCTGCAGGCGTTGATGTTCCCGCTATGGAAGAAGACTGGACATGGGATGATCTTTGCGATGCCCTCATTCAGGTCAAGGCCTACATGGTTGAGCAGGGAATGTGTACAGAAGATGATTATATCTGGTCTGATCTCTGGTGCGGTAACCAGTCCGGTCAGGGCAACGGCGGTAACCTTCTCAAGGTTATGGGTATCACATACGACGTAAATGCCGGATGGGGTATCGGTAACGGTATGAGATACAACCCCGATTCCGACGAGTTCTATTTCTCTCCCACAACAGATAACTACAGAGCTATGATTGAAGCTTGCCACAGATTCATCGAAGAGGGTATCCTTGATCCCGAGACATTCACACAGGATGATGATGTTGCTCTTAACCACTTCTATAACGGCGAGACAGTTATCGTTTCCGTTAACCAGGGTCAGGTTGCCAACTACACAAGCCACCTCGATGAGCAGCTTGGTGCAGGCAACTACGAGACATACATCGTAACACCTCCCCAGGGAACAACAAACTATTCCACAGCCGGCGCAGAGAGACTTGAGAACGGCGTTATGATCTCCCAGAACGCTCTTGACGAGCTCGGTGAGGACGGCTTCATCCAGATGCTCCGTTTCGTTGACTGGCTCTTCTATTCTGATGAGGCATACACCCTTATAAAGTGGGGTGTTGAAGGCGAGACATTCCAGTACAATGATGACGGGACTAAGTCCCTTCTTGACGGCTACTGCTGCTCCGGTCTCGGATATGCTTCCACATCCGATGACGATGTCGATATCAGACTTCAGTGGGGTTATGCATGCGGTAACTACTACTACGGCGGTACAGTAGAAGAGATGAGCGATAACTTTACAGATGCAGTCGCTTCTTATGTTAACCGTAACCTCGAGTACAGAGAGAGACCTCCGTTGGCTCCGCCTGTAGCTCCTACGGCTGATGAGAACGAAGAGATCAATATCATCGCTACTCCTCTAATCAGTAATGTTAACTCCTGGACACTCCTGTTCGTTACAGGTCAGGCAGATATCGATGCTCAGTGGGATGAATATGTTGCTTCCTGCTCTGACGCAGATTCGCTTACAGAGATGTATAACGAGATCTACAGCCGTACAGCTTGACAGTAGATCGATAACTTCCGGTAAGTTGGAGGACTCTCTTAAAAAGGGAGTCCTCTTTTTTGTATATATGGATTAAGCCGGTCAAAGGTTGTGTTGCCTCATTTACTGAGCCCCCCAAAAAATATGCGCAATTCCCGTTTTCGGGATTGCGCATACATGTTGAATTATCTTTTAGGAAATGATCCTCAGAAACGGTGCTCTTGATCTGTCAGACGTTGAACCTGAAGAGGACAACATCGCCGTCTTTCATGACGTATTCCTTGCCTTCGGATCTGACAAGGCCCTTTTCCTTGGCTGCCGTCATCGAACCGCATGCCATGAGATCGTCGTAGGAGACTACTTCGGCTCTGATGAATCCGCGCTCAAAGTCGGAGTGGATCTTACCTGCGGCCTGAGGAGCCTTTGTGCCGTTCTTGATAGTCCATGCACGGACTTCCTGGGGTCCTGCAGTCAGGTAGGAGATAAGACCGAGAAGCTTATAGGATGCCTGGATCATCTTGTCCAGACCGGCGCTGTCGATGCCCAGATCTTCGAGGAACATCTCTCGGTCTTCGGGTTCGAGCTGACCGAGCTCCTCCTCGATCTTGGCGGAGATCACAACGACTTCACTGTCGGACTGAGCCGCGATCTTTCTGACTGTCTCAACATAGGGGATATCTGGATTCTTGATATCTTCCTCGGCGATATTCGCACAGAAGAGTACAGGTTTCATGGAGATAAGCTGAAGATCCTTAGTGTACTCTGCTTCTTCCTCTGTGAACTCGAGGATACGGGCAGGTTTCTCTTCTTCAAGGCATTTATAGATCCTCTCATAAACTTCGAGAGCGGGAGCGAAAGACTTATCGCCGCCCTTCATCATCTTCTGTGTCTTTTCGATCCTCTTTTCCATGATCTCCATATCCGAAAGGATAAGCTCTAGATCGATGACTCCGATATCTCTCTCGGGATCGGCATTGCCTTCGACGTGTACTACATCGGGATCGTCAAAACATCTTACGACATGGCAGATGGCATCGACTTCCCTGATATTTGACAGGAACTTGTTGCCCAGACCTTCGCCCTTGCTGGCACCTTTTACGAGACCTGCGATATCTACGAATTCGACGACGGCCGGAGTGTATTTCTCGGGGTTATACATCTTGGCCAGTTCGTCAAGACGGCTGTCGGGAACGGATACTACACCGACATTGGGTTCGATGGTGCAGAAGGGGTAGTTGGCCGATTCTGCGCCCGCTTTTGTGACCGCGTTGAAAAGTGTGCTCTTGCCTACATTCGGAAGACCGACGATACCAAGTTTCATATATTATCTCCTGTCTGCTTATAAAGCATTAGATTTATTACATATTTAAAACAACTGTCGATTGTATCAGAATAGCATAAAACTAACAAGTGGACTATTAAACGGACTATTGTCGGTTTTTGTGTGCGTTTTTCCGCAAAGTTTACAATTATGACTGCAGCGACGGGTGTATAATAAGAAAAAATGTTCTAACAGTCGGTGTGTGCATGTCGGGGAGAAGGAGGCATGTGATGGCTGTAAGACATAAGGTGTTTAAGATCTTCTCGGGGTTTGTCGATGACCTCGAGGGGGTGCTTGCCGAGATCGAGATATCGGTAAGGCCCGGGATACCGACATTTGATGTGATCGGTCTGTGTGATTCATCGATAAAGGAATGCCGCGGCAGGGTAAGGGCCGCCGTGATCTCGGCAGGTTTTCTGATGCCGGGAGGTCATGTCACGGTCAATATCTCTCCGGCCTATATCAAGAAGAGCGGCACATGCTGTGATCTGGCGGTGGCGCTGGGGCTCCTTTTCGTGAGCGAACAGCTTCATGCTCCGAGAGATTCACTGATATATGCGGAAGGGGAATTGTCACTGACGGGAGATGTCAGACCTACACCGGGAGGTTCTATGAGACTTCGTGCCTCTTGCGCGAAGCGGTTCGATTATAAACTGATCCCGGGAGGGGAAGAGATAGCCGCAGGAAGCGCCTGTATCGACGCGATGTGCGTGAACACGCTTTTTGATGCTGCTGCTATTTTCATGGAGGATGATTACAGGCCGCAGAGGTTCGATCCTTCGATGCTTTCTGAAGTTACCCCTGAACTTCCCGATATCTCATGTGTAAAAGGTCAGGAGAAAGCCAAACGGGCTATACTTATCGCGGCTTCCGGCAGGCATAATCTCATGCTCCTGGGATCTCCGGGATGCGGTAAGACTATGGCTGCAAAGCTCACTTCTGAGATCATGCCTCCGCTTACCGATAAGGAAAAATGTGAGATATGCGCCATTAACGAGATCGTGAGCGTGGGTGAGGAGATAAAACGGCCGTTCCGCTATATCTATCCGGGTATAACTCCGGGCAGGATACTCGGTTCATATAAGTTTCAGAGACCCGGAGAGTGCATAATGGCCAATAACGGGATACTGTTCGCGGACGAGATATGCGAGTTCAAGCCGCAGCTTTTGGATCTTCTGAGGATCCCTATGGAGAACGGTACTGTAAGTATCGATAACGGCGAGAAGTCTTCCGTACTTAAGTCATCGTTTATTTTCATCGGAGCGGGGAATCCGTGCCGGTGCGGCAACCTGTTTGAACCGGGGAAGAAATGCACTTGCTCACCATCAGTGAGGAAGAGATATATGAGTAAGCTTTCAGGTCCGTTTATTGACAGGATAGATCTCTTCACGGAGATGAGGGCCGTAGATCCGAAGGCTCTTTCTGAGGTCGCGAGGAACCGGGCCGATCCCGAGGGGGCAAAGATGCGGGAACTGACCGTCAGGGCATCAGCCATGCAAAAGGAGAGGTTCGGTGAAGGCGTATATAACGGCAATGCTCCGTCTGTTGATTCCGATATCCTGAGAGCACCGTCTGACGTGGTCGATACTGCGGTCAGGATAGCAACATCTGACGGATATTCCGCCAGGGGATTCGGCAGGCTCTTAAGAGTCGGAAGGACTATAGCGGATATAGACGGAAGAGCTGATATGAATGTGGCCGATATCATGGAGGCGGCTCTGTACAGAAGAAGCGTTATCACCGGCTGATGGCTGCTGCTTAAGGAAAGGAGAACGTGTCATGTCTTATGACGAGAGGGATCTCAAATATATGGCATTGAGGTTTAATACGGGTTTTGGAGCGGCTTCCGTAAAGGAGGTGATTGGAAGCGGTATCGTGGATTCATACAGAGATATCTGGGATGACGACTGCGGGCTTCTTATGAAAGTGGCGGGGGATATCAGATTCTCATCGGGGACCAGGACGGCCGCCAAGGCTTCGGCGGCAGCAAGAACTGAGGTTATGAGGGCTTTTGAGTATTATCGCGAAGAGACGGACAGGCTCAGACTCCATGTGATATCTATGTACGATGATGACTATCCCTATGCGTGGAAGAACCTTTCGGGGATGCCTAAAGTATTCTTTGCCAAGGGGGATCGTTCACTTCTGGGGGATGTATTCTCTTCGGGTGCCGTTTCTGTCGTGGGATCGAGACATCCCGGGAGTTATGCCTTATATGCTACGGGGCAGATCGTAAAGGAGATATCTGAAAAAGGGATAATAATAATTTCCGGGATGGCTATGGGGATCGACCGTCAGGCGCATATGTCGGCGTTGGACAGTAACGGAAAGACGATAGGTATCATGCCTTCAGGACTTGATATCGTCTATCCGTATCAGAATGCGGATATCTTTGACAGAATATGTGAGAAGGGACTTCTGATATCCGAGATGCCGCCCGGACAGCAGGTACTGCGGCAGTATTTTCCCGCGAGGAACAGGCTTATCGCGGCGTTGTCGGATGCCTGCCTGGTAATGGAGGCGGGGGAGCATAGCGGAACACTTCATACGGCATCTTTTGCTGCTAATCAGGGGAAGGCTCTTTTTGTCCTGCCTAATAATATCTATGCGGCAAATGCGGCTGGTTCACTGAAGCTCATTAAGGACGGAGCCGATATCCTGCTCGGTTCCGAAGAGGTCATAGAGACAGTCGGCGCACAGGTAGGGATCAGGCTGTATGTGACGGGAGCGTCAGTCAAGACTGATAAAAATGAAGCTTCTGAAGAGGAGGCCGAAGAAGGATCAGAAGGATATAAAAAGGAGGATTGGAAAAAGAGGATATTAAACAAACTGGATATAAAAGATATGGATATCGGAACACTGTCTTCCGAACTCGATGCGGATTTTTCTCTTCTTGCGCAATGCCTGACAGAACTGGAGCTGGACAAAAAGATCGAAGTATTCGAAGGAAAATACTCTTTGACTTTTAGCGGTAACTGAATTATAGTCAAATACTGTAATAAAATTTTCGCTAATAAAGAAGGATATTATTTAATGGGGAAGAAACTTGTCATCGTCGAGTCTCCGGCCAAGGCCAAGACAATCGGTCGTTATCTGGGGAAAGAGTATAAGATCACCGCGTCGGTCGGACATATCAGGGATCTGCCCGCCAACACTCTGGGAGTAAACGTAAATAATGAGTTTAAACCCATATATATAACCATGAGGGGCAAGGAGAAGGTCATCAAGGAACTTAAGGAACTTGCCGCTGATTCCGAGTATGTCTATATCGCGACCGACCCTGACCGTGAGGGAGAGGCGATCGCATGGCACATAGCAACTGTACTTAAGATCGATCCGACATCGAACTGCAGGATCACGTTTAACGAGATCACCAAGAATGCGGTTCAGGCTGCCATCGGTACGCCGCGTGCGATCGATATGGATCTTGTAAATGCCCAGCAGGCGAGAAGGATACTCGACAGGCTCGTAGGCTACGAGCTGAGCCCGCTTCTTTGGACCAAGATAAGAAAGGGTCTGTCCGCCGGCCGTGTACAGTCCGTTGCCACAAGACTCGTAATGGAACGTGATGCCCAGATCGATGCTTTTGTTCCCGAAGAGTACTGGCTTGTCAGCAGTATAGTAACTCCGGGATCCGTCAAGGATAAGTTCAAGATCAAATATCTCGGCACGATGAACGGGACCAAGCTCGAGAAGCGTAAGCTCTCGTGTAAGGAAGATGCCGACGGGGTCGTCGGGAATATCAAGGGTAAGGATTTTACCGTTACCGAGTTGAAGAAGAGCGATAAGGAGCGGAATCCCTATCCTCCTTTTACGACTTCAACATTGCAGCAGGAAGCTTCGAGGAGACTCGGATTCTCATCCAGAAAGACGATGTCCGTTGCACAGCAGCTCTATGAAGGTGTCGAGATCGGAGGCCAGGGTCAGACCGCTCTCGTATCTTATATCCGTACGGATTCAGTCAGGATCTCCGATGAGGCGGTCGCTGCTTCCAGAGCCCTGATAGAAGAGAAGTACGGCAAGGAATATGTATGTCCTTATAAGAGGGCATATAAGAATAAGAATTCGTCGCAGGATGCTCACGAGGCTATAAGGCCCACGCATTTTGATCTGTCGCCCGAGAGCGTCAAAGCGTCGCTTTCGACTGACCAGTTCAAGCTTTATAAGCTTATCTGGGACAGGTTCCTTTCCACGCAGATGAAGGCTGCGACGGTCAATGTTGTCACCCTTGATGCCGTATGCGGCGGTGAGGTCTTCAGGGCTTCGGGAGAGACCATCGTATTCCCGGGCTTCCTGAGAGCTTATGCAGATCTGACCGAAGACCAGGCAAAAGATGAAGATAAGGTGACTATTCCCGAGCTTTCGGAGGGGGATATCCTGAAGAATCTTGAAGTGCTCGCTGAACAGAAGTTCACGACGCCTCCGCCTCACTATACGGAAGCCACTCTTATCAAGGCTATGGAGGAAAACGGTATAGGAAGACCTTCGACATATGCCCCTACGATCACAGTAATCCTCGAGAGGAATTATGTCGAGAAGGAAGGCAAGAATATCAAGATCACTGATCTCGGTAAGACTGTCACGACCATGCTCGAAGAGAACTTCAATCAGATCGTCGATGTATCGTTTACGGCCGACATGGAAGAGAAGCTCGACGATGTCGAGAGTGGAAGCAAGGACTGGAAGCTGATACTGAAGGATTTCTATCCTCCGTTCCATCAGCAGATAGCCGATGCAGGCAAGAATATCGAGAAGGTCAAGCTCGAGGAGAAGCTTGGAGAGAACTGCCCCGAGTGCGGCAAGGAACTTCTCCTGAAAGAGGGAAGGTACGGTAAGTTTATCGCCTGTTCGAACTATCCCGAGTGTAAGTATACCCGTAATATCGAAGTCCAGGCTAAGGGTAAGTGCCCTCTTTGCGGAGCGGGACTTCTGAGCCATAAGTCAGTCAAGTATAAGGGTAAGACATTCTATACCTGTGATAAGAAGGGCGAAGATCCCAACTGTGAATTCATCTCCTGGGATCTGCCCGTCGAAGACAAGAAGTGTGAGATCTGCGGAGCATACATGGTATGGAAGAGATACCGCGGAAGGACATATCCCCGCTGTTCCAACAAGGACTGTACTTCTCACAAGAGGAAAAAGAAGGAAGATGAGTGATACTCCTTACGTCAACGTAATAGGTGCAGGTCTGGCCGGATGCGAGGCCGCGCATATTATCTCGAGACTCGGTGTGCGTGTGATGCTTTATGAGATGAAGCCTCAGAAGAAGAGTCCCGCACACAGAAGTGACGGATTCGCGGAGCTCGTATGCAGTAATTCCCTTCGTGCCGCCGATATCACCAATGCCGTTGGACTTCTCAAGGAAGAACTCCGAAGGCTTGGCTCTCTGATAATGGAATCCGCCGATAAGGCGTCTATACCTGCGGGCGGCGCTCTGGCGGTGGACCGTGAAGAGTTCTCCTCGTATATAACCCGTAAGATAATGGAAGATCCCAATATCGAAGTGATAGAGGGTGAAGTTACTGATATTCCCGAAGACAATATTACCGTTATAGCCACGGGGCCGCTTACCGACGGTGAGCTTTATGAGAGCATAATGAAGCTGACGGGCGGAGATTCCCTTCATTTCTTCGATGCTGCCGCTCCTATCGTATCCTGTGATTCCATCAACATGGATAAAGCTTTTCGAGCATCCAGATATGGTAAGGGGGGAGACGATTACATCAACTGCCCGATGGATAAGGAAGAGTATCTGAACTTCTATCATGAGCTTATCAATGCCGAGAGGGCTGATGTAAAAGGTTTTGACAGAGAGATCGTATTCGAGGGGTGTATGCCTATCGAGACGATGGCATCAAGAGGGGAGGACACGATGAGGTTCGGACCTCTTAAGCCGGTCGGTCTTATAGATCCGAAGACCGGCAGGGAGCCTTATGCCTGCCTTCAGCTTAGGCAGGATGACCGTGCCAGTTCCATGTATAATCTCGTTGGCTTTCAGACGAGGCTAAAGTTCGGCGAGCAGAAGAGGGTCTTCGGGCTGATCCCGGGGCTTGAGAACGCCGAGTATCTCAGGATGGGAGTAATGCACAGGAACACATATCTTAATTCTCCCGGCCTCCTTAATAAGGATTATTCCATGAGAGATAATGGCAACATTTTCTTTGCCGGACAGATAACCGGAGTGGAAGGATATATCGAATCCACGGCTTCCGGATTTATGGCCGGGTTATACGCGGGTCTTAAAGCCAGAGGTATCGAAGGGGTTATGCATCCTTCGTCTATGACGGTTATCGGTTCGATGGCCGAATATATTTCCGACAGCAGTGTCACCAAGTTCGTTCCAATGAATGCCAATTTCGGTATAGTGGCACCTTATCCCAAGAAGTTCAAGGGGAAGAACGGAAAGAAAGAGAAAAATGCCGCTATAGCGGAGAGATCGCTCGGGGTCATTGAAGAATTCTCGGGTATAATAAAAGAATATACATGTGAAGATCGCGGAGAATAACGATGAAGGATAAGAAAGAAGAGACAGCTGAGGAGAAAAAAGGACCGGTCAAGAGGTTTATAGCTTCGGTGGCGGATAACTTTACGACACTTGTCGGTGTCAATTTTCTATATGCCGTTTTTAATATCCCTATGATGCTCCTGGCATTCGTTTTTGTGCTGGTCTTTCTTCCTATGGCTAACCCGATATTCGTTCCCGAGAACTTTTATGCTTTCATGGCTGATGCCGGCGTAGTGTCAGCGGAAGGCACGGACGGATTGGGTCAGCTCTACTATATGATCACGGCACTTTGCGCCATGATCCTGATGGGTACGGGGCTTATCTGTGTCGGTCCTTTCCAGGTCGGATTCTCGCAGGTCTACCGAAATATCTACAGGAAAAAGGAAGTTTCTCTCTGGGGCGATTTTAAAGAAGGTATGAAGAAGAACTGGAAGCAGGGACTCGGTGCCTGTATCGTATCTCTGATAGTTACTCCCGTTCTTCTTCTGGGAATGGCATATTATTCCAATAACGATTCCACGGTAGGGACGGTCATCTCGACGCTGTTCGTTGTCGTATTCTTTATCTTTACGGCTGTTCAGAATTTTGTATATCAGGAGATCGTTTCCATAGATCTTCCTCTCGGCAAACTGTATAAGAATGCATGGCTGTTCTTCCTTTTGAAGTTCGGACCGTGCGTCGGTATGTCGGGCGCCGTTATAGCTGCTCTGATGCTTGTCCCGTTTGCTCTTATCCTCAGTACTTCGCTGTTCGGATACGGACTTGCCGTTTTATGGTTCCTTGCCATCGTGATCTGGTTTACCCAGTTTATGTATGCTTTTGCGACCGGTGAGTTCATAAACCAGTATGTGGCTCCGGGAGCTTCTTCATCTTCGGAATCCGAAGGAGAGAAAGATGCTGACGGGGATGATGAGTCAGACGATGATAATGATGAAGACGAATCCGTTGACGACGATGATGACGATGACGACTCGGAAGATGACGGGGATACGGAAGGCGATCCGGAAGATGATGACGACAGTGATGAGGACTCTGATCAGGAAGAGACTTCTGATGATGATATTGAAGAAGTAAAGGAAACGGCTGACAAAGAAAACGGCGGGGCTTGATATGGAAGAACTGATGCCGAGATTTATTATTCTGGCTCTTTTTCTGCTACTTGTATCCATGAGTACGTTCTCGTTCTTTGTCATATATTATCTGAGGCATATCAAAGCGATCCACCGTTCAAAAAAAGCAATGGGAAAGGAAGAACTCCTTTCGATCGATGTTGCGTATTTCTGTGAAGTCGGTAAACGTCCCAGACAGGAAGATGCCTATTTCATTTCTCCACTGGAAGAGTTCGGGAAGAACGGTGTCGTTGTGGCCATTTCTGACGGAATGGGCGGTCTCAAGTACGGTGACGAGATCAGTAACGAGACTGTTAAGCAGATAGAGAGACTCTGTCCGCTGTCCTTTTTCGGAGCGGAGAAGACCTCTGATGACATAAGAAAGATATCCAACCGTATATATGAGCAGTACAGGCTCGAGGGTGGCGCCACGCTGGCTATGGTCCATATATATAATAACTATATGAATTTCTATAGTGTAGGGGACAGTGACATAATACTCGTGCGTAACGGGCAGGCAACGATCCTGAATCCCAGACAGAACTATGTTTCCGTTCTTATAAAGAAACTCATACGCGGCAACAAGACAACGCATGATGCATACGCGAACAATAAATCAAGAGCCCTGGTGGAGTTTATCGGAAATCAGAATCCTAGAGTACTATATACTACGGCTCCGATCAGGCTATATGATTCCGATACCGTAATAGTAAGTTCCGACGGACTGACGGATGCGATCCCCTGGAACTCTATTCCAAAATACATTTTCGGTAATGCCAAGAATATCGCTTTAAACCTGAAGAATACAGTCAAGAGCCGTTCGTATCCGAAGCAGGACAACTATACTTCGGTCATCATCTCGCTTAAGAGGGGGCTTCTATGATCGAGTATTTTCCACTGATGCATAAAGGCGGCGCGGAAGAGTATTTTGACAGCCTGATACTGAACTTCAGCGGCAATCTGACGGCGTTTCTCTATTACGGCAGTTCGGAGCGTAATGTCTCTTCGGGCACCCGCGAGAAAAAAGCCGCCGCCGATATAATCAATAACTGTAAGGATATCCCTTTCGAAGAAGTAAGCAAGAGTATCGCTTCTGTTATGAACGACAGCAGCGAATATATGGTCATCAGGATCAGCGACAGCAAGGTCGAATCTGATTGCAGGGGAAAGGTCAACGGCTATCTTCTCAAGAAAGGGGAGATCAAGCGCCTCCCGAACGGCATGATACGTCCCGACGTCGATGACCGTATCGTAGTGGGGACTGCCGCGTTTTATAAGAAGCTGTCCCTTCCCGCGATCCTCGCCGACAGCATGGTGTCGATAAGTGCCGAGGAGTGGATGGATAACATGATCTGCAGGATCTCCGAGAAGACGATGCTCGCGGAGGGCAATCTCACCGCGCTCACTCTGATGGTCAGAGCGGAAGATATCAGGGTTTGATCTGCGGTAAAAAGCAATGACTGTACAGGTTAACTATTGAGAAAACAGTTATCCTAAATGAATCGTTTTTCAAATAATAGGATACCTGATGCTTGGGCTTGCTTATCAGCTTATATAGCCTAAGTCACCTGCCGAACGTAAGGTTGAAAGAAGAGCCGTCGACTGCGCCGTGCAGGACGCCGTATATCAGAAAAAGCCCGACGGCCAGGAGTATGATGGCGGGGAAGATGTTCTTAACGATCCTCTTGCCGGCGGGTGCCATGATAAATCCCTGATCGCGTGGATCGACATCGATCGATACAGTCTCGCCCATTGCCACGGGAACGCTCATGCTGTAGGGAAGGACGTCATAAAATGCCTCGATCGTACCTTCGTCCGTTTCGTAACTGAAAAGAGGGGATGAACTTACGACCGTCCTGTAGCCCGTATCATCGGATACTCTCGAGATCTTTCTTATATAGCCGGTGCATGTGGCGGAAACGCTCATACTGTAGATGCGGATCTTTTCGGTCATTATCATCAGAATGTCGATAAGAAAAAGAAGGCCTATGCCGCCTATAAAGACGCCGGCGATGAAATATATCTTTTCGACGTAGTTTTCGTAAGTCAGAAGAAAATACAGAGCCGGCATGGCGACGGTCAGCGCGACCGAAAAAAGGATAAAGACAAACGACTTAAACTTGTCGTGAGATACGGCAGAATTTCTGACGCCTTTATAAAAGGTCGTGGAAAAGATGAAAAATATTACCGCTGCCAGGCAGATGTATAACAGTCCGCGGGAAGATGCGAGGAATCTTGATCCGATCGAGAAGACCGCGTACATGGCGAATGCGGCTCCGCCTATGATCAAGATCGTTTTCATGGGGGAAGCGACCTCCGGTGTGTTGCCGCGTCTGTTCATCTGTTCGCGGAACTGCTCGCGCATTGTCTGATGCAAGGCGCCGATATCACTATTGCTTATTTCCTGCATCGTGCTTCGGATATACCTGTAATCGGTATTATCGTATCTCATGGTGATCTACCCCTTATGTTTGTTAATAGCCCTTTATATTCCACGGGTATTATATCATAAATAGCGCCGGTACCCGTGAAGGAGAAGACTGCCGGGCTGTTGTGCTTATCTGACCGAAAACGAGAGACTGAGGCAGAGATAAACCTGCCATCATGCCGCTGTCCCTGATCTTTGGTTTGTAACCGCAGATTTATGTACAAAGGTAGGGACAAACCCGCCTCTGTCCCTGGTCCGGTACATAAAAATGCGGAATTTAGCATTAAAGTAGGGACAGCATAGTGAAAGCGGGGGTTTTAGCTGAAGATATCTAAAGAAGATCGCGAAAGGCGCCAAACAAAAACACCGGCGCGCAGGCACCGGTGTCTTATATGAAATATCCTTTATCAATATCTGAAGAGCTCTTTGTAAAGAACTCTTACGGCGTAGTCGGTATATGCTTCGGAGACGCCGAACATGAGCGAGATCTCGGAGGCGCCCTGGTTAACGATCTTCAGGTTGATACCGGCGTTGGAAAGGGCGGATGCGGCTCTTGCCATGATACCGACGCTCTTTTTCATGCCCTGGCCGACGATCATTACTATCGCGAGATCCTTCTCGACATGGACTGAATCAGCCTTGAGCTCATTCTTTATACGGTTAACGATTATCTGCTCTTTCTCGTCGGTCATGTATTTCTTTCTGACGATTATGGTAACTGAATCGATACCCGAAGGGATGTGCTCGATCGAGATGCCTTCTTCTGTGAAGATCTTGAGGAGCTTCATGAGGAAGCCGATCTCGTGGTTCATGAGATACTTATCGATCGTTATCGTCATGAAGCCTTTCTCGCCTGCGATACCAGTAACGAGGGAATCGTACTTGGAACGGGAAGCGACGATCTTGGTGCCGGGAGCCGAAGGGTTGTTGGTGTTCTTGATGTGAACGGGGATGCCTCTTACGAAAACGGGATATAAAGCCTCTTCGTGAAGCACCTGGAATCCCGCGTAAGCGAGCTCTCTCATCTCGTCGTAGGTGATCTCCTTGATAGGGAAGGGGTTATTTACGAGATTGGGATTAACGGCATAAACATTATCGACGTCGGTCCAGTTCTCGTAGCATTCTGCTCCGACTGCACCCGCAAGGATGGATCCCGTGATGTCGGAACCTCCTCTTGAGAATGTGATGATCTGACCGTCCTTGCTGTAACCGTAGAACCCGGGGAAGATACAGAGCTTTCTCTCATACTTCAGGTTCTCGAGGTTATCGTAGGACTCTCCGAGGATACGTGCCTTGCCTGCTTCGTCATGTTCGAGGTAAAGGCCGCACTTCAAAGGATTGCAGTATACGGCGGGATGACCTTCCTTTGTAAGGAAAGCGGCGACTAATCTGGCACTGCTGTCCTCGCCCATAGCCTTGACGGAATCAAGGTAAGCGACATTGTCTGTATAGGGAGCCCCGGCGATCTCCTTAAGGTTATCGGTGATCTCTCCGATTACTTCGGGGATGCCGAGTTCGTCAGTGATCTCCTTGAATCTGGCGATGACCGCATCGAGTTCTTCGTCGTAGGAGTCTCCTGCGAGACGGGCCTTGGCGACTGCGATAAGAAGGTCCGTGACCTTGATATCGTCGGAAGTCCTCTTACCTGGAGCCGATACAACGATTATATGTCTGTCCGGGTCTGCAAGGACTATATTACAGACCTTTCTGATCTGAAACGCATTGGCAAGTGACGTGCCGCCGAACTTTGCGATCTTCATATAAATACCTCTTTATTTCTCCGTGATTTCTTCTTTGACTGCTATATAATATCACACTTGTTTTTACAATCAGATGTTTTGTGTATAATATTCTTGCATTAAAAAAGGAGCCCGAAATGAACATTTTTCAAGCAATGAAACCAAATTTGACTGCATCTTCGGTTATGGAGATACCGTTTTCTGATCTGAAGGCGCAGGGAAAGACAACGGTGCTCCTTGATTTTGACAACACTCTCGGGCCCGATCACGCCACTGCTCCCGGGGAGTTTGCCTTTGAAGTGATCAAGATGCTTTCAGATCTCGGATATAAATTGATACTGGTATCCAATGCCAAGTCGGGAAGGTCTTCCGGCATAGCCGAAAAGCTCGGGATCCCTTGTGTAACTTATGCCCATAAGCCGCGTCCCGTCGGCGTTATTAAGGCGATGGAGAAGATGGGTTCAACGCCTGACCAGTGCATTATGGTAGGAGACCAGATCTTTACCGACGTCATTGCCGGAAGGCTCGCAGGCGTCTATACCGTCATGGTCGAAAAATATGCTCCCAAGGAGATATGGTATATCGTTCTTAAGCGTCCTTTCGAAAAGATCGTAAGGCTTATTGGAAGGTTCTGATCTTCCGCAAACAAATAAACAAAACCAATAAGCCGGCTTCGTAATGAAGCCGGCTTATTTCACCTTATATGTTCCTTACCGGTAGATTATCTTAAAATGCCGTACTGAGCGCAGATAGCGCCGAATTCGTTTGAGTCGGCAAATCCGTAGAAGATCTCTTCTCTTGAAGCTCCGTTCGAGAGGACGTTCGTCCATGCCTCAAGACCTGCCTGGTCGGGTTCTCTGCCGAGGATTGCTTTATAAAGCCTTGTGATGTATTCGGTATCGGAATACTCCTTGCTGATGAACTCGTTTGAGAAGAAGAATCCCCATGCGCAGTGTGTTCCTGTCTCCTGCTGGTTGGCAAGTACGGTAGCCCAGGCCATAAGACCAACTTCATCGGGATCTCTGTCAAGGCAGATGTTGTAAAGTCTTCTTACAAATCCGATCGTCTGTTCGTTGGGTGTAACTGTAATGCTCGGAGCTGCGGACCCGCCGCTTCTGATACCGTAGAGAAGGCAGAGGTTAGCCCACTCGGTGGAGTTGATGAATCCGTCGATAACGCTTTCCCTTGATTCACCGTTCGCAAGTGCGTTTGTCCAACCTTCAAGGCCTGCAGGGTCAGGTTCCCTGTCGAAGAAGACCTTATAGAGGATAGTGATGAATTCTTCGTCGGTCTTGTTCTTGCCGATGAACTCGGGGCTTAAGAGGAATCCCTTTGCAACGTCTCCGCCTGTCTGTCCGCCTGTGGTTACTGCAGCGATCCATTCGCTGAGACCGACGGGATCAGCCTCTCTGTCGAGTACAAAGTTATAAAGTCTTTCGATGAAGTCAGACACGTTATACGATACTTCTTCATCGTATGTCTCGTAAGTTGCGGTCTGGGGCTCCGGTACGGGAGTGGGAGTATCGGATGATATAACCACGGTCTCGGAAACTACCGAGGAAGTGGGCTGATCTTCAGAGCCGGAAGGCTCATTGCTGTCTGTCCATTTTGCGTATACGGTGCGGTCCTCGAAGAGGATGTTACTGTAGATCGCGGAAGCCGGAGTCGTAAGTTCGGGATCGAGGAACCATCCTCCGAATGTATATCCGTCTTCTGTCGGAGCTGCGGGCTGCGAGGGAACAGCAGTGAAGTTCGTGTGATCGTCCGGGATCTGATCGCCGTGTCCCATCATGTCATAGTGGATGACGGGATATTTTCTCCATACAGCGTTTAATGTATGAATGTCTGCTGTAGTCTGGAACAGATCACCGATTACATAATCCTGACCGTCATCCTCACAGTGCCAGCATACGAACTGGTGTCCGGGGTAACATTCATCGGAAGTTATGGGTCCGTTATAGCCGTATTCGTGATCGTAAACATAAAGCCGTGCCATTTCTTCCAGGTAAGCGATATAGCTGGTATTACCGTCGTTACCGCAGGAATTGAAGATCACGTCGCAAGCTCTCTCTCTGGTCGTGAAACCTCTGGAGTACATTACAGAACCGTCGACCGTGTTAAAGGAGACCATTCCGGCTTCGACTCCGTTGATCCTGATCTGCGTATCACTGTCAAAACAGTAACCGCTATAGGGGAACAGCGTGATCCTGGTGTTGTAGTAATCATCCGCACTCCAATAGATCATATCGGGATTAGCGATGACATTACTGCTTGTATCTACCCACAGTTCCTGCTGAAGCCAGCATTTTTCTTCGCTGCCGCCGTCAAGGACAGGATCGCAGCTGTCATAGATCGTGGCTCCGATTATGGGCTCTGTTATGGTAATGTCGACTTCATCAATAACGATGTCGGACCGATCTATAGTGAAATATATATCGGAGAGGTCATCGGAATCGGGATCATATACGATGAAATAGCACATCTGACCTTTGGGCAGGTTAACATTGACCGTATCGGGATCGGTATTACTCTGTGATTGTTCCGCTTCGCCCAGGAGCTCATTATAGACGATGACCTCCGGATCGGACTCGCCGGTAGCCGAAGTTATGGTCACATCAAAGTGTGCGGTGCCGGTAGGCATATAGGAATATACATAATATCCCTGTTCGCTGTTGATAAAGTATCTGCATCCGAGTTCCACAGAGAAAGGGGATGACAGATCATATCCGTCATAATTAACGGTGTCCGCCGAAACGACCGCAAAGCCCGATGCGGCTACAAGTGAAGCCAGCGTCATGCTTACGATCTTTTTACCTGTCTTATACATATAACAACCTCCTTTTGCATCTGTCATAATTATACAAAGAAGCCCCGGGAATTTAATCATACAAAAGGATGAAATGATGTATAATCATCTTACCTGGTTGACGGTCGGAAGACGGAGGTTCTTATGCTGGACAGAAGAAACCGCGGCTTCTTATCCGAGTCTGCCGTGATAAGGTTTATGGAGCAGAACGGCTTCACTTTGATCGTTCGTAATTTCAGTGTTCATAATGTAGGTGAACTTGATGCAGTTATGGTAAGAGGAGATACCGTTGCCGTTATCGAGGTCAAGTCACGCCTGTCTTTTGACGGAGATTATTCCGTCAGCGATATTATCCCCAAAAGCAAGCTTTCTAAGATTCAAAAGACTACCCGGATACTGATCGGGAAGTACGGGCTTTGGGATTGTAATATCGTTTTTCTGGCAGGACTTGTGACTCACGGGAAGGACGGCTCTGTTACAAAGATCGATGTCATCCCTATGTAGCCGCTTTTGACAGTTTATAAGAGGACTTATCCCTCTTTAGTGTGGAAAATGCCGAAATTATAAAATCCTGTGAAATTCAATTGTTTAAAACTTGCATTATATATATAATACATACGGCAAAAATCGGATGAATCGGCGCAAAAATGAAATATACGCCTTTTCAAATTTCAAAACACGGCATTAAAACATCGGAGGCAAAGACATGAAATCTTACAAGGAAATGACCCGCGAAGAACTTTTGCAGGAAAAGGCAGTGCTCGAGAGCAGAGTCGAAGACTTCAGAAAGCTCGGACTTTCTCTCGACATGACAAGAGGCAAGCCCTCTTCCGTACAGCTCGACCTGTCTAACGACCTTTACGACGGTGCCAAGACGGCAGCATTTAAGAACAAGGCCGGAAACGATGTAAGAAACTACGGTATGCCTTACGGTATTCCCGAGGCCAGAGAGCTTTTCGCCGACTGGCTCGGAGTAAAAGTTGACAATATCTATGTAGGTAACGGATCCAGCCTTAACCTCATGTTCGATCATCTCATGAGAGCTATGGTCTTCGGTGAGCATGATTCCGAGAAGCCCTGGTCGCAGATCGAGGGCAGGAAATGGCTTTGCCCCGTTCCCGGTTATGACAGACACTTCAAGGTAACCGAGACTCTCGGATTCGAGCTTATCGCTGTACCTCTTACGGAAGACGGTCCCGATATGGATATCGTAGAGGAACTTGTTAAGGATCCCAAGGTCCTGGGTATCTGGAACGTCCCCTGCTATACCAACCCTGACGGATATGTATATTCCGAGGAAACATGCAGAAGACTTGCTTCCATGAAGACCGGCGCAAAGGACTTCAGGATCTTCTGGGATAACGCCTACAGCGTTCACCACCTTTACGATGAGCCCGAGAAGCAGGGCAAGCTTCCCGAGATCCTTTCTCTTTGCGAGAAGGCAGGTAATCCTTCCAGAGTATATGAGTTCGCTTCCACGTCAAAGATCACTTTCGCAGGTGCAGGTATCTCATGCCTGGCTGCCAATAAGGAGAACTTCGACTGGGCTATGAAGATCATCAATGTTCAGACGATCGGTGCCAACAAGGTAAATCAGCTCGCTCACCTTACTTTCCTTCCCGACATGGATGCGATCAGATCGCACATGAGCCGTCATGCCGCCATCCTCCGTCCGAAGTTCGAGGCTGCTCTTGAGATCCTGAGCAGCGAGCTCGACGGAACAGGTGCCGTCACATGGCATAAGCCTATGGGAGGATATTTCATAAGCGTATTCGTTTATCCCGGCACGGCCAAGAACGTTGTCGCACTCTGCAAGGAGCTCGGCGTGGCCCTGACACCCGCAGGTTCCACTTATCCTTACGGCAAGGATCCCGATGATTCCAATATCAGACTCGCTCCTTCGTTTCCTGTCGTTGAAGATATAAGAAAGGCTGTCGAAGTGCTCGCTGTTTGTGCTAAACTGTCTGCAGTAAATAAGATACTGGAGGCCTGATAAATGAGCGAACTATACAATAAACCCACTTACGAGAGTCCCCTGAATTCCAGATATGCGAGCCCGGAGATGCAGTATATCTTCTCGCCCGATAAGAAGTTCACGACATGGAGGAAGCTCTGGATCGCCCTGGCAGAATCCGAGATGGAGCTCGGTCTTAACATCACGCAGGAACAGATCGATGAGCTCAACGCTCACGTAAATGATATTGATTACGATGATGCGGCTAAGGAAGAGAAGTTACGCCGTCACGATGTAATGGCGCACGTTCATTCCTACGGCAACCAGTGCCCCTCCGCAAAGGGCATCATCCATATGGGCGCCACATCCTGCTACGTCGGCGACAACACAGACATCATCATCATGCGCGAGGCCCTTACGCTCATCCGTAAGAGGCTCGTCGTGGCTATCAACGAACTTGCTAAGTTTGCCGATAAGTACAAGGCGATGCCTACTTTGGGCTTCACGCACTTCCAGCCCGCCCAGCTCGTAACCGTAGGCAAGAGGGCATCTCTCTGGCTTCAGGATCTCATGTTCGATCTTAATGAAGTCGAGACCGTTGCCGCTTCCTTAAAGCTTCTCGGCTGCAAGGGCACGACAGGCACACAGGCTTCCTTCATGGAGCTTTTTGGCGGTGATCACGCTAAGTGCGTAGAGCTCGACTCTAAGATCGCTTCGAAGATGGGCTTCGAGGCTTCCTACTATGTATCCGGCCAGACCTACTCGCGTAAGGTCGACTCCCGCGTGCTGAACTGCCTTTCGTCCATCGCCCAGAGCGCTCACAAGTTCAGTAATGACATCAGACTTCTTCAGCACTTAAAGGAGATCGAGGAGCCTTTTGAAAAGAACCAGATCGGTTCGTCCGCCATGGCTTACAAGCGTAACCCCATGCGTTCCGAGAGGATCGCGTCATTGTCGCGCTACGTAATGGCTGATGCCCTTAATCCCGCCATGACGGCCGCCGAGCAGTGGTTCGAGAGAACGCTCGACGACTCTGCCAACAAGAGGATCTCCGTACCCGAGGCATTCCTCGCAGTCGACGCCATCCTCGGCATCTACACCAACGTAGTCGACGGCCTCGTCGTATATCCCAAGATGATCGAGAAGCACATCATGGACGAGCTGCCTTTCATGGCTACCGAGAACATCATGATGGCTGCTACTGAGAAGGGTGGTGACCGTCAGGAGCTCCACGAGCGCATCCGTGTGCTTTCAATGGAAGCCGGCGCTGTAGTCAAGCGCGAGGGTAAGCCCAACGACCTTCTTGAAAGGATCGCAAAGGATCCGATGTTCGGTCTCGACAAGGACCACCTCGGAGAGCTCATGAAGCCCGAGCTTTATATCGGCAGATGTCCCGAGCAGGTGGATACCTTCCTTAAGGAAGCAGTCTATCCTGTCCTGGAGTCCCACAAGGATGACCTTGAAGTCAAGGAAGTCGAACTTAAAGTTTAAAGATCAGATAACTGATAAAACTGATCCGTATCCTGTTTGATAAGGATGCGGGTCTTTTTATGTAATCCGGATGAGACGGGCGGCGGGAGATAGTCCGTGAAGAGCCTATTTTAAAAAAATTTACATCTGTTATGGTGTGATGTGTGCTCAAACATGGTAAAGTAAAGTAGAGTGTTCAAAAAGGGGGATCTTTTATGGACAATCGTATTGAAGATATCTTGTTTGAAATGATAGATCATCTCGATATCAGCGAGACCGAGATCGGAAAACTCTGGAATGATACTTTTCCCGAGCAGACTAAGTTCGCCGAGATGTTCGGGATAGCCAGGATAGATATCAACTTCCGTAAGAAACCGAACTTCCTTTATCTCAAGGGTTATACCAGGAATATATCGAGGGATTTCAGTTTTGACGTTGATCCTAATCTTCCTCCGGTCGAGTTTGACGCCGCCTCCAATCTTTCGGTATATAAAGTAAAGGTATTCCCGGTCACAGACCGTATCTGGAGTGAGGAAGAAGTCTATGAGATCAATAATATCCTGAAGACTTTCTATCTGCTCTTAAGCCGCGCATCTGCCGCACAGGATATGGAGAAGGCCGGAAAGACCGATCCTCTGACCGGACTTATGAATCACATGGGGATCATAAAGCTTGCCGAGTCTCCCAAGTTTCGAAGTCTGATCACGACCTATACAGGATGTTTTATCAATCTCAAGGATTTTAAGTATATCAACAACAGGATCGGAGAGAAGGCCGGCAACGAAGTATTAAGACGTTATGCCATGTTCCTCTATAATCTGGTCGATCAGGAATATGAGATCGTCGGAAGGCTCGGAGGAGATAATTTTTTCGTTCTCATCAGAAATGAAAGGCTTGATCATTTCCTGGATCATCTGGAGAACTGTGTCTTTGCGCTGACCGATCCTTCGGGCTATACATCATATATCAAGGTCAATTCCAGAGTCGGTATTTATGAGAGCTGTCCCGGAGACGGTATAGACGAGATACTTTCGAAGTCATCTATGGCTCTGGCTCAGGCTAAACATGAGAAGATGGATACGTTATACTTCGTGGAGGATATGAGCCATCTGGCCATGAAGGAGAAGGAGATAATCAACTCACTTCCCAAAGCTGTCGCCAGAAGGGATATCACTCCTTACTATCAGCCCAAGGTCAACCTGAAGACTATGGAGATCTGCGGATGCGAGGCTCTCGCCAGATGGCAGAGCGGAGACCGTATATATTCTCCCGGTGAGTTCCTGGGTGTGATCGAGAAGAATAACATGACGAAGATCCTGGATTTCCATATCCTTGAATGCGTATGCAGGGATCTGCGTGAGTGGATCGACAAGGATATTCATCCGGTAAGGGTTTCTGTTAATTTCTCGAAGAGTGATCTTTTTGAGCCCGACCTGGCCGGGAAGATAAGGGATGTCGTAAATAAATATGATATCCCGGTCGATCTTCTGGAGATCGAACTCACAGAGACCGCTCGATATGACGATTCCGAGACACTGGCCCGCTTTGTATCGCTTATGCATGAATACGGTATCAAGGTGTCGATGGATGATTTCGGCAACGGATACTCATCGGTCAACCTTTTGAGAAAGCTTAATTTCGACATAGTCAAGCTCGACCGTGACTTTGTTTCCTCTATCTCCACTTCGGCTGTCCCCACCGAGAAGGATATCATCTTTGCCAACAATATCATGAAGACGCTCTATGATATGGGACTTGAAGTTATCGCCGAAGGAATCGAGAATGTTGTTCAGCTTGACGCCGTCAGGGATATCGAGTGTACGCTCATCCAGGGGTATATATTCGATAAGCCGCTTCCGAAAGAAGAGTTCGAGAAGAGGCTTCACACCAGAAAGTATGAAGTCAGGAACGAATCCGCGTGAACAGGTCGATTTATTCATACCTGATACTGTGATAAAATCAGCTTGTTAATTATGTTGAAGGAGTGTGGTCAGATCTTTCTGCCGCACAGCAGGTAATGATATGTACGAAGATTTTAAGGAATGGCTCGATAATATTTTAAAGAACGGACTTCCCGAAGGCGGAGCCGCCGTTAATTTCAATATTTATGAGGAAGGGGAGAACCGCTGGTCACTGCAGTTCATACTCGCTTCCGAATACGACAATCAGGATGACGACTGGGCGTGCGAGGAGATCTTTTCTTCTGAAGAAGATATCTTCGAGTTCGAGCTCGAAGGACCCTGGGAGCAGGCTCAGGAGAAAGCCATCGAACTTATCAGGGAGTATCTTCAGAACGGATCAAAGAAGGATCTTCTTAACGGGTATACTGCCGTCTGTACGGGGTTTGTCGACGGCGCTCTGATGCGCGTGGGTCCGCTGAAGGACTGATCAAGAGATGTCTCACGGGAATATAAGACTTCCGGGTTTTGTCGATATCCATATACACGGCTGCGGCGGTCATGATACATCCGACGGGGATCCCGCCGGCATTATCGGGATGGCCAGAACTCTCAGAGACTGTGCTGTAGGAGCATTTGTTCCGACGACCATGACCATATCGAGGGAAGAGATATACCGTGTCTTTGAAGCCGTTTCAGTATCTAAGGAACTCGCAGAATGTGATCCTTCGTGTGCGAAGGTATTGGGAGTAAGGCTGGAAGGTCCCTTCATCAATCCGTTTATGGCGGGAGTCCAGGACGTGAACTGCTGTATGGCGCCGTATGACGGGATAGACATGATAAATGATCTCGAGGACAGATACCCGGGACTTCTTAAGATAATAGATCTTTCTCCGGAACTTCCCGGGAGCGATATCTTCCTTTCCGAGTTTTCGGAGCGCTATCTGATATCCCTCGCGCATTCGAAAGCCGATATGAAGACCGCATCGGAGGCATTTGACCGGGGGGCGAGAGGGGTCACGCATATGTTGAATGCAATGGAACCCTGTCTTAAGAGATCCCCCGGAATTCCGGGAGCGGCATTTACTCATGAAGAGGTTTCCTGTGAACTGATATGTGACGGATATCATATAGATCCGGTCGTTCTTAAGATGCTCTTTAAGACATACGGGGCTGACCGTATTATCTGTATCTCCGATTCCATGCGGGGAGCGGGAATGCCGGACGGAGTTTATAAGCTCGGTCCCGTTGATGTCACAGTAAGAAACGGGAGGACTTATTACGGTGAACACGGGGGTCTTGCAGGTTCGGTATCAGATCTCGCTTCCGAGGCCAGAGTCCTTTTCGATCTCGGTATAAGCCCGGATGATATAAGTAAGGTAATGACTGAAAATCCCCTTTCGAGGCTTGATCTGACGGGAAAGACCGATACGGGGACCGCTCTTTTTGACGACAGAATGAATTTTGTCGGATTCGAATAATATGTTAAAATAATATGAGTTATTAAGAGCAGAAGGGACGGAACTTATCTGATGTCATCATTGATATCTAAGATAATCGATTTTATCACCGAGCTGATCCAGAGCCTTCAGGGCGGATATCTCTTCTTCGGAAGCGGATGGGATCTTGTAAAGTACGGTGCCGATATCATCCTTGTCAGTGTGATGTTCTACTATATCCTGCTCTTTATCAGAAGGACCAGGGCATGGCAGCTCATCAAAGGTATCCTTCTTATCCTGGGATTTGTACTGATATGTAATATCTTAGGACTCGAGATGGTAGGATTCATCTTCAATAAACTGCTCTATGTATTCGCATTCCTGTTTATCGTTATCTTCCAGCCTGAACTCCGCCGTGCGCTCGAGACCGTGGGACTTAAGTCTTTTGGGTCGGTAAAGAGCTTCTTCGGAACAGGGCAGGTCGACGATAAGACTGCTCTCTCTTCGTTTATCAACGAGATCTGTCTCGCTTGTAAGGAGATGGGAAGGACATATACGGGCGCCCTTATCCTTATCGAGCGTAACACCAGGCTCGACGAGCTGCTCACTCAGGAGAATGTCGTCAAGTTCGATTCCACGGTCTCCAATTCCGTCCTGCAATCGATCTTCTATAAGGGTTCCCCGATGCATGACGGCGGACTCCTTATAAGAAACGGAAGGATCGTGGCAGCCAGATGTCATGTGCCGCTGTCGGTTACAATGCATTCTCTCCAGCGTTCGGGGACCAGGCACAGGGCCGCTGTAGGTGCCAGTGAGATGGGGGACACCGTTGTAGTCGTTGTTTCCGAAGAGCGCGGCAAGACTTCCATCGCCGTGAACGGGCGTCTGTATGAGATGAAGAATGCGCGTGAACTCGAGGCGAACCTCTCGTATCTTCTCGGATTGACAGGCGAACTTAATACGGCTAAGGGCCTCGGCAAGATGATCAACCGTATACGTAACCGTAAGAAGGGAGCAGATCCCGTCGATGCATATAACAGTGCCGACGGAATTGCCGCTTCCGATAAGACGGAGGAGAAGGTCTCTTCGGATGTTTCCGGTAAGGCTACGGAGTCTTCCGCTGCCATGGCTGTGAACACTGCCGAGACTAAGACAGCATCCTATCCGGGAGGTTCCGGTTCGATCCCCGTTACCGAGCGCGCAGGAGAAGAATCATATACATATAAGGTCATGGAATCCGAGAACGAGAAGAAGAACAGTTCGGACAAGGCCAAGCCTTACGAGCGCGCTATCCTGATAGTAGCATCCCTTCTCGTATCTATCGGTCTTTGGATGTATATCCAGATCACCAATAACCCGGTTATCACCAAAAGCTATACCGTTCCGATCTCATACTCGCAGACCGAGACTGCGGATAATATGGAGGTATCGTATCCTATCGATTCCGTCGAGGTCACGCTCGTCGGCCGAAAGGAGACTATGGACAGGCTCAACACGAGCGATATCGTGGCGACGATCGATTATTCGGCAGTATCGGGAACAGGTGTAGTCGAGCTTCCCGTCATGGTAAGTTCTTCCGACCGTAATATCTATTTCAGAGTCGAGAGGCAGGTTCCCGAGACTATCTCAGTAACCGTTTACTCGCAGAGTGATTCTCCTTCCGAATAACTTTCGGATTGCTTAACGAAAAAAGGCAACAAAAAACCGTCCTGTCCGGACGGTTTTAAAATCTCTTATCAGACTACGTTTGTCTTCAGTTTATCAAAGGCGGCTTTGGCAATGTTACGTACATTGGGATCCGCATCAGCGAAAGCGAGCTTCTTGACGTACTCTTCACAATGCTTGGCCTGGATGTCTGCAGCTGCGGTTGCTGCTGCGGCTCTGACCATAGGAGAGGAATCTCTCAGAAGAGGAATAAGAGCCATTCCGCTCTCATAAGTCGGGATCCTTCCCATGGCGATGGCAACTTCCATGCGTACATCATCATCGGAATCGCCCGCAAGCTTAACCAGACCATCAAGTTTGTTCTTCTTGGCCAGCTTATCGATCTTTCCTCTAAGGCTGTCTATTCTAGCCATATAACCACTCCTTTATAAACAAATTCAAATAGATTTGTTATTTATATTATATGCGGTGAGAACGATTAAATTGTTAAGAAATTATGACCAATTTGTTAACAACATCGCCCTCCTTTGTATATCTGCACAAAAGTCCACAAATATTTCCCTTCATTCTATGGACTGTTTGTACTGACAAACTATATAATACATCTAAACTTTCAAATGGAGAACATTTTTTATGAAAAAAATTGATATTTCCAAAATCATCTCCCTTTCGCTTGCCATTTCCATGCTGATGCTCGCTTCGTGTTCGGAAAAACTCCCGCCCGAGACCATGCCACCTGAAACTACTGCAACTTCTGAAACAGAGGCGCCGACGGAGTCCGAGGAGACGACTGAAGAAACGACGACCGAGTCTTCAGAGGAAAGTTCAGAAACGACTGTTAATCCGAACCACGGTCCTTTCAGTACCAGGATAGCGGACGAGATGCCCCTCGAGAAATACGGACAGCTGTCTCTCGATGGTCTTAATATAGTCAGTGAGAGCGGCGAGATCGTTCAGCTCCGCGGTATGAGTACTTACGGAATGACCGGATTGATCAATGAAGCTTTCGTTCAGACCCTTGCCGAGGACTGGTGCTGTGATGTCATAAGATTCGCCATGTACGTTGCCCGCGCCAACGGCGGCTGTTATGTTGACGATCCCGATACTAATTTCAACAATATGTGCAATTATATCGATATGTGCATCGATCAGGGTGTTTACGTTATCGTTGACTGGCATATCCTGGAATACGGCGACCCTAACCAGTACAAGGATGAAGCTATCGATTTCTTTACCAGGATATCGGCTATCTACGGAGACTGTCCCAATATAATCTATGAGATCTGTAACGAGCCTAACGGCATGAGATACGACGATCCTTCCGCTCCCGTTGACTGGGAATGCATCAGGGAATACGCAGAGGAAGTCATACCCGCGATCAGATCTAACGACCCCGATAACCTCATCATCTGCGGAACTCCAACATGGAGCTCTGATGTCGATATCGTTTCTCTCGATCCTCTTGATGAAGAAAATGTTCTCTATACATTCCACTTTTATGCAGGCTCCAACGGTCAGGATTACCGCGATAAGGTAATCACCGCCCTCGATAACGGACTCCCTATCTTCGTATCCGAGTGGGGAACATCCCTTAATTCAGGCGGCGGCGGAGTATTCCCCGAAGAGTCGCGCCTCTGGACTGACTTTATGGCCGAAAACAACCTGAGCTGGTGCAACTGGTCGATCGGCGGTTCCAATCCCGAGTCTTCCAATGCCTTGAGATATAATTCCAGAGCGCTTACCCCTTCGGAGAGAGGTCTTGGTCACTGGCCCGATGAATTCATCTCCCAGTCGGGACTGTTTGTCAGGAGCGTCCTTCTGGGCATTGAATACGTTCCCGAGACTGACGGGGATACTGATACCGACTCACAGACGGACGAGCCTGCTGATCCCGAGACCGGCGAATCGGCGGAGACGGTCGAAGACACCGAAGCCACCGAGACCGAATAAGGTATTCAGGATGCACCCTTCCGTTCGGAGGGGTGCACTTTTTTGCACGGATCTCGCGGGAATTTTTGAACCTGACTTCTAGGGGTGCTCTTTTTCTGCGCGGATCTCGCGGGAATTTTTGAACCCGACTTCTTCATATCTTTAACTTGTCCCTGATTTTGTGTTTGTAATCGCTTTTTTGTGTACAACATTAGGGACAGAGGCGGGTTTGTCCCTGTTTTTCTGCACGAGGGCGCTTTTTTGTGTACCAAAGTAGGGACAGCGGCAGGCTGATCATTGATCGGCTGTTTCATGAAGCAAAGCAGGGACAGCGGCAGGCTGATCCTTGATGGGCCGCTTAAAGAAGCATAGTGGCTGATCCTTGATGGGCTGTTTCAAGAACCAAAGCAGGGACACGATCTGAAACGTGCTCAAGCAGGGACTGACACTGTGATGATGTGATTTGCACAGGATATGCCGTTTTCCGGAGGATCTTACTTACCCTTGCCCAGAAGCTGTCTCCTGTAAACGGTGAAATACATCGTCAGGAAGCTGGCGAGGCCGCCGACGATATTGCTGACGGGCTCTGCCCAGAAGACTCCGGAGACCGGATCGCTCAGATACAAAGGCAGGATGAGAGTGAGCGGGATGACCAGAACGACTTTACGGAATATCGAGAAGAAGATCGCCTGCGGCGCCTTGCCCAGAGCCATGAAAGTCGACTGGCCGGCGAACTGGAATGACATGAAGACATATGCCATGAAGAATATCTGAAGATATTTGACTGCGACGGCATTGGCTTCGGCGTTGTTGCTGAACAGGCCGATGAGAAAGGACGGGAACATCAGGATCACTCCCCAGGCGAACAGCGTATAGACTGCCGCCATGAGTGCCATGGAAACGATGCCCTTCCTGACCCGGACATAGTTTCTGGCGCCGTAGTTGAAGCCCAGAACGGGGCTCGCGCCGGATGTGATGCCCGTGACGGCTACTCCCATGACCGATCTTATCGAACTTACGATAGTCATTATGGTTATATAAAGGTCGCCGCCGTAAGTCCGAAGAGACCTGTTGCATACTATCTGAGTGGCGGAGTTCGTGATCTCCATTACAAAGCCCGTGAATCCTATGGATATTATCTTCCCGCAGATCTTGGCATTCGGGGTAAGATGTCTTATGTTGATGCCGATATCGGCGCTCTTGCCGAAAAAGAACGCCAGGACGAGCGTGCACGATACTGCCTGTGATATGACAGTCGCGATCGCCGCGCCCTTGATCCCCAGACCGAGAGCAAAGATGAAGATCGGGTCGAGTATCAGGTTGATGACAGCACCCGACATGACCGAAGCCATCGCTCTGCCCGGATATCCTTCTGCGGAGATATAGTAATTGAGTCCCGTCGCGAGCATCGAGAAGACCGTGCCGGCAAGATATATCTGAAGATAGTCGCGTGCATAGACATAAGTAACATCACTGGCTCCGAAAGCATATATTACGGGGCGCATGAATATATATCCGATCAGCGTGAGGATAAGCGAGGAGGCAAAGAGCATCATAAAGGAGTTTCCGAGGATGCAGGCGGCTTTGGAGTTGTTCTTTTCGCCTCGCGCGATGGAAAACAGAGGCGAGCCGCCCTGGCCGAAAAGCTGTGTGAAAGCGGATATCATGGAAACTATGGGGAAGGTGAGACCGAGACCGGTCAGGGGATTAAGTCCTTCGCCGGGGAGATGCCCGAGGTATATCCTGTCGATGATGCTATACAGGAGTTGGGCAAGTCCTGACAGGGTGAGCGGAGCTGCCTGCCGCAGTATCAGTTTGAAGATGCTTCCCTGTCCGAAATCCGTATGTTTCTTATTATTCATGAAAAGCATTATAACATTTTGGACTTTAAAGATGTTTTAATGTAAAATAATTTTTTAGGAACTAAGTTTCTTTTACGGGGGACAAGAAAAAATGGATAGCAGTACAAGATATTATGCACCGCTCGCATTGAAGACGGCGACCCTTCTGGTCATCGAGAATGCGGCGGATGTAAGGATTAAGCAACTGTGCGGCAACATGACGATCGGCCGTAATGCGACCGGTGTCGAGAACGACATAGCTTTGTCATCTGCTTTTGTGGGAAGAAGCCACGGAAGTTTTCTGTTCAGTAACGGAGCATATTATTTCAGGGATAACAACAGCAAGAACGGTTCGTATATCAACGGTAAGAAGATCGTTCCCGGCGAGGACGGGAGGATACTTCCCGTTAAGCTCACCAACGGCGATATTATAAGGCTGGGTTCTAAGAACCCTTCCAAAGCCGTTCAGATAGTCTACGGCACGACTTTTTCGGCCAGAGACCGCTGGCTGAGCCTTGATATCTCAAAAAAGACGGTGATCGAGATCGGCCGTAACGTAAAAAGCGGGATCGCTCTTTCCGAGTTCATGGTATCCCGTAAGCATGCTGTTCTCAATAAGACTGAGACCGGATGGACCATAACCGATAACGCCAGCAAGAACGGTGTTGCCGTCAATAAGAAGATGATAAATGTGAGTAAGGAACTGAAGCCTCTCGATGTCATAAGGATCGCCAATACCACTATGGTATTCCTGGGCGATAAGATAGTTTATAACCTGCCTGCGGTAAAAGAACCCGCACCGGCAGCTCCTGCAGCTCCCGCGCCGGCCAAGCCTGCAGCAGTTCCGGCAGCTCCCGCCAAGACACCGTCTACGGCACAGGCACAAAAGGCTCCTTCCAAGGCTCCTTCAGCCGCCAAGCCTTCCGGTAAGGCTCCCGCCGCCAAGGCGCCGGTTCCCAATGCGGCCAAGCCTGCTCCTGCAAAGGGTGCCAAGGCCGTTCCCGTTCCGGTCCCCGTACCGGGTCTCACGGATCTGAAGCCTTATGTCGAGCCGGGCGAGGGCATGAACCAGAAAGAGACCGTCATGAGCGTCGATATCGATCAGGTCAGGGTCACCAAGCACGGATCCATCCTTAAAAAGACGCTTCTTAAGGACATCCACCTTGATATCGATCAGGGCGAGTTTATCCTGATACTCGGAGGTTCGGGCGCAGGTAAGACCACGTTCATCAAGGCTATACTCGGAACCCAGAAGGCGGAAGGATCCATTATCCTCGACGGAATGGATCTGTATACGAACTTCAAGGCGCTGAAGCACAGGATCGGTCTAGTTCCCCAGTTCTCGACGACCAGGGACAACGACACCGTAATCCATACGATCACCGACGCTGCCAACAGCCGTCTCGCCGGCGAGTATTCCAAGGCCGAGATAAAGAGAAGGATCGACGATGTATGTAACAGGATGATGCTCAATTCCCTCAGGGATACGCTCATCAAGAACCTTTCGGGCGGCCAGAAGAAGAGGGTCGAAGTAGCCATCCAGGCTATCGGCGATCAGCAGGTGTTCGTCCTCGACGAGCCCGACTCAGGTCTCGATACCGCGAGCAGGATCGATCTCATGAAGAACCTGAAGTCCTGTACGGAGGGCGGCGGAGTCGTAACCGTCATTTCCCACTCTCCCGATGACGCAGCCGAGTTCTTTACGAAGATCCTCGTTCTCGCCAAGAGCCCCACGGACGAAGTGGGTCATCTCGCTTTCTACGGCACGGTACCCGAAGCGAGGGCTTTCTTCGGAGTCGATAAGCTCTCGGAGATCGTTATCGAGATCAATTACGAAGGAAGCGGCAAGGGAAGAGCCGACGAATTCATTCAAAAGTTTGCACAGATGAGGAGCATGCAGTAAATGGCTAAGAAAAGATCCAACGCCGCTACCCAGACCAGGGTATATGTGGCAAAAAACTTCAGGCTTTTCCTTAATCAGAAGGATTGGAAGTTCATAATAATCGCGGGAGTCATCGCCGTACTTGTCAGTTCGATAGTAGGCGACAAGATGTTCGAGAATTTCGAGAGCACCAAGTCTGGATTCTTCGCCCTTGTATCGGCGGGGATCTGGATAGGAATATTCAACTCCATTCAGAGGATCTGTAAGGAGCACGATACGATCACGAGTGAGTACAGATCGGGACTTCATATCAGTTCCTATATCATGTCTCATGTCATCTTCGATTTCTTCCTCTGCTTATCGCAGAGCATGCTCCTGTTCTTTATAAGCAAGATCTTTATCGATTATCCTTCGAGAGGGCTTATCTTCAGATATGCCGTTATCGAATACGCTATAACGTTCTTCCTGATCGTATGGGGCTCGGATATCATGGGCATAATGGTATCGTCCATCTCTCCGAATCCGAACACGGCAATGACGGCCATGCCTTTCGTCCTTATCATACAGCTTGTCATGAGCGGAGTGCTCTTCGAGCTCAGCGGATGGTCCGAAAAGATCGCCGACATCACGGTCAGCAAGTGGGGCATGAGCGCGCTGGGAAGCATCGCTGATCTTAACAGCGAGGAACTGCCGCTTCGTATGAACGAAGCATTCCCGAATGTCGTGAGGCTCGAAGACGACGCGATGTTTACGCATACTTCAGAGCATCTGCTCACGTCATGGATCGTCATTCTCGTTATCATGTTCGTATGCACGCTCGTATCCATAATCGCTCTTAAGATAAAGAACAGAGGTTCATGATGAAATACCGTATCTCTTATATCACGGATATCGGACCTGTCCGGAAGAAAAACGAGGACAATTACTGTATCCCCGGAGTTTCCGCCAGATCGGCTCTCCACGAAGAGGGCAGTATCGAGATCGATTCCGATAAGCCGATACCGGTAGCGGTCTTTGACGGAATGGGAGGGGAGGCCTATGGAGAAGAGGCATCCACCCTGGCAGCTGAGACTTTCATAAACAGCTTTGATACCATAGATGCCGGAGATCTTTACGGCAGTATTGACAGACTCTCCATAAAGGCCAATAACGCGATCGTCGATATGGCCTGCGAGAAAGGTGTCAATACCAGCGGAAGCGCTGTTGCCGGAGTCGTTATTGATAACGGGACCGCTTATCCCTTCAATGTCGGCGACTGCAGGGTCTACGGCTTCTGCGACGGGAAACTCACGCAGCTTACCAACGACCATACGATCGGCGCCAAGAAGGTCAGTATGGGTATATATACTCAGGAAGAAGCCGAGGAGACCGGTGAACTTAATATGCTTACGGCCTTTCTTGGTGTAAACTTTATGGGGACGGGACCGAAAGTTGCCAGATACGACGGATTTGACGCTTTGAGCGGAAAAGTCCTTATCTGCTGTGACGGTCTGTCAAATACATACAGCTCCGGTGAGATCGCGGCTTTTATCTCGGAAGGCGGAGACGTCCTCGGGAAGATAGTGGCCGAAGCTCCCGGACACGGACTTAAAGATAACATAACCTGCATACTTATTGAGACGGTGAAGTGATATGCCTGATATTAAAGACATTATTGAGGACGTAATACTTAAGGATGTGAAGCAGCCCCTTTGGGAGAACTGGTACATCAAGGAGAAGATAGGCTCCGGTGCTTTCGCGATCGTATACAGGATCGAGGCTCAGCGCCCCGGACGTGTTGACAGTTCCGCCCTGAAGATCGAGGTCGTTACGACCGAAGATCAGCTTTTCGCTGATAACGAGCGTAAGGAGAGCTTCCTTGCCCAGAAGCAGGCCATGGTCGAGAACGAGACACAGATGATGGTCAATCTGAGAGACTGCCCCTATATCGTCCGTTACGAAGACGAGACCATGAAGGAGCTCTATATCGACGGCCAGTTCGAAGGATATTACTACCTTATCAGGATGGAACTCCTCTCGGGTGTTACCGATCTCATGAGAAAGAGGGCTTTTGACTATTCCGAGTCCAACATCAGAAAGCTCGCAGAGCATATTGGCGGCGGACTTAAGGCCGCGCACGACAAGGGTATTATTCACAGGGATATCAAGCCCGGCAATTTCTTCGTATCAGAGAACGGCATATATAAGCTCGGTGACTTCAATATCGCCAAGCAGGCCGCTTCGACAAGATCTTTCGCGGGAACCGATTACTACATGGCTCCCGAAGTCTTCCGTGCCAAGACTCATGCGGAAGTCAGATATACCAAACAGGCGGATATCTATTCGCTCGGTATATGTCTTTATCAGATGATGAACAAGGGACTTCTTCCTTTCGAAGATGAGCTTCCCACCGAAGACGCCATCGACAAGAGATTGAACGGTGCTCCTCTGCCGCCGCCGTGTAATGCTTCGCCCGAGTTTGCCAGGATAATACTCAAGGCCTGCGAATGCAGTACAGGCGCCAGATATCGTACCATAGACGAGTTCCTCGCGGATCTTCAGTGTTCCGAAAATGGCGAATCTGTTACAGCTTATGAGCCTATCGACCAGGCAACGACTTATATCGGAGCAAGCGATGAGGCCGTTCCTTCGGAAGTACCTCAGCAGGTATCGCAGACTGCACCCGCACCTGCTTCCTTTAAAAATCAGGCGTCCTCTAAGAAGCAGGCTGCGGTCAAGCCGTCATCGTCGGCGAAGTCGCCCAAAGCGGCTCCTGTCAAAGGGGAGAAGAGTAAGCCTACGATCAAGCCGGTAATACTGATCGGCGCATTCCTTGCGGCTATACTCCTGTTCGTAGCGGCATTCGCTTCTTTACGTTCCATTTCAAAGAAGGGAATGATACAGGCCGCCACCGCTTTCGGCAATGCTGTTGCTTCGGCTGATGCAGATAAAGTGTTTGACTATACGGCCGACGATGATCTCGAAGATACTTTGAATCAGATCCTGAACTTCGGAAGCACATCGCCTTATTCCTCTGACAGAGCAAGGTTCTATAGTACTGTGGCTCAGAGGTCGTCTTGTACGATCGACGAATCCACAGCCAAGATGAATATGGCTGGTAACGAAGGATCTGTGGTCGCTCTGTTCGAGATACCCGAATATAACCGGTTACTTAATAATATGAGCAATATCCATTCCATAGATCAGCTTATATCTTCTTATATGACTGTCAATTCGAATGAGGAGATAAAGGTCACTCTGAAACTCCGTAAGATAGACGGTATATGGCTCATCGTTAACACCGAGAGTGTTCTTGATGAGGCTCTCGCGTATATTGACAGGGATTTTGTGATCACTTCGCCTCTGGTTGAAGGATTATCCGAAACGAGATGGTATTTTGAAGATGGTGACCATTATTACAACCGTACGACAGGAATTGACTTCGATCTCGTCAGATCTGATTTCAGTCTCGACTGGAGCGGTGTCTATTATACGGTAGAACGTGACGGTGTTGAGGTATACAGATCCGGACACGGTGAGTACTACGGCTATTACGGCTCTACGGAAGATGCCGAATACGATTCTGACGGCTACCTGATCCCGGGGGAGTACAGGGTAACCTTCTACGACGGTAATAATGCGCTTATAGCGACCGATGCCGTTACTGTAGACTGATCGTATTTTTCAGATGCCGGTCTGCTTTTTATAAAACATTTTTTACTTCGGATTATCTATTCGTGTATGACCTGTAAAGTATCTGTAAACATCAATGTTTACGGGCTTTTTCGAGTCGGAATGATGATAAAATCATTATAGCTGATTTTGAAAAAGGAGGGATATACATGAAATTGATCGAACTGAAATGTCCCTACTGTGAGGGGTCGGTAAAGCTCGATGTAGATGAGGAACTGAAATCATATTATTGTCTCCACTGCGGCAAAAAGATCGTTGATGAGGAGACGGTAAATGCGCTATATAAAGAGATCTACGCAGATGAACCTTCGGCTGTGGATACAAAAGAAGATATACAGGCACTTGAACTTGAGCGATGTTGTTTCAATATGCCGATAA
>JAFZWN010000127.1 GCA_017617295.1 Clostridiales bacterium
GTACAAAACTCTCAACCATACCGGTGGTTATTATGACGAGGCCACACCTGTTCCCATCCCGAACACAGAAGTTAAGCTCGCTCATGCTCACAATACTTGGCTGGAGACGGCCCGGGAAGATAGGTTGCTGCCGGTTTAAATTCCTCAATAGCTCAGTCGGTAGAGCGTTCGGCTGTTAACCGAAATGTCACAGGTTCGAGTCCTGTTTGAGGAGCCAACTAAGCATCAGCATTTTGCTGGTGCTTTTTTGTTGCCTTTGATATAATCCTTCAAAAACAACATCCGGAGAATTCCATGAAAAGATTACTCAGTTCATTCCTGGCAAGCATAATGTCTCTCGGCATACTTGCCTCTTTTCCGACTTTAAGTAATGCAACCGCTCCCGCTCAGCGTGATCCTTACGGGAGATACGGCAATATAAGAGTCTGTAACGGTACATTATGCGATGAACGGGGTAATCCCGTTCAGCTGCGCGGGATGAGCACTCACGGTATCCAGTGGGATGTAGGTGAATGGGTCCTTGATGATAATGTTTTCGATTCGCTCCTTCTGGAATGGAAGTGCGATATCGTGAGGATCGCGATGTATGTTACCGAGAACGGTTATGCTTCGGATCCGTCCGGGATACTTGCAAAGGTGGAACATGGGATCGAGCTGGCATCACAAAGAGGCCTTTATGTGATCGTTGACTGGCATATCTTAAATCCCGGTAATCCCAATGATCCGGACTATCTTAATGCCGGCCGTGATCTGCCTCAGTTCGCGGATATAAGAAGTGCACATCCGGAATATAACGGTCCGCAGCTCTTCTTTGCATATATGTCATCAAAATACGGCGACCGCGGAAATGTCCTTTTCGAGACCGCTAATGAGCCGAACAATCTGAACTCCGGATCGATTCAGGACGAGTGGAACAATGTGTTGAAGCCCTATCACGACAGTATCGTACGAGCCATAAGGGATAACGATAAGGACAGTACCCCCAATATCATTATCTGCGGTACGGGCAACTGGGACCAGTATGTCGATCAGCCGGTCGGAAACCCTGTCAGCGATCCTGCGGGGCAGGTCATGTATACCCTTCATTTCTATGCGGGTACACACGATGTCGGCGGTGACAGATGGATAGAAGATAACGTCGAGAGATGTCTTAATGCGGGACTTGCAGTATTCTGTACGGAATGGGGAGTCTCGAGAGCTGACGGCAACGGCGGAGTATTTACCGAGAACGCCGACAGGTGGCTGGGATTTCTTTCCGAACACAACATCAGCTGGTGTGCGTGGTCACTGGGACGAAAGTATGAGTCTTCCGCTGCATTTGACGGAAACGGCAATATTACCGAGGCCGGAATGTATCTTATGGGCAGGATACGAGAGGGCAGAGAGTCTGAGGATCAGTATCCCGGGGATATCGTACCTGTATCGGTATTCCGTAATACAGATCCGTCAGAGGTCACCTCTTTTGTCGAAAGACTTTATTCTCTTGTGCTCGGCAGGACTTCGGATACTGAAGGACTGTCTTCATGGACCGATGTCCTTTTGAGCGGGAATGATAACGGAGGCAACGTGGCCAAGGGATTCCTTTTCAGTCACGAGTTCATCTCGCGGAATGTGAGCGACCGGGACTTTGTCCGGATCCTCTACAGAGTTTTCTTTAACAGGGAGGGTGACACTGAAGGCTTTAACGGCTGGGTCAGTGTCCTTAGTAACGGAGGAACGAGAGAGGAAGTCACAAACGGTTTTATCGATTCATACGAGTGGGCATGCCTCTGCTGCGAGTACGGAATATCCTCGGGAGGCAATCCTTCATCGGGGACTGTCAGCTTCGTTAAGAGGATGTATACCACCTGCCTCGGACGCGAGTTCGATCCGGCAGGCCTTCACGACTGGACTTATGCCCTTGCAAACGGTTCGGATTCGGGAAGGGATGTGGCGTACGGCTTTTTCGAGAGCCCGGAATTCATAAACGCGTCTTATTCGGATGAGGAATTCGTAAGAAGGCTCTACGCGACGTTCTTTGATCGGGAGCCCGATCAGGCGGGCTTCGATTCCTGGCTGAATGTTCTTCGAAACGGCAGCTCAAGACATGAAGTCCTGGACGGGTTCATAGGTTCGAGTGAATTTGCTTCTTTATGCAGAGCATACGGGATAAGGCAAAACTGATTTTTGTACTTTTGTCTGATTGACTAAATAAGCTTCACGGGCGTATTTTATTTAGGTACAAAAACTGGAAAGGGAGACCTTTATGAAATGCTTTAAGAGAATGGCGGCCGTTCTGCTCTCGTTAACGATGCTGACGAGTATGTCTTTCGGCGTATTGGCAGACGAGACTGATGCTGCAGAGCCGACCGAACCTGCAACTACGACTGCTTCCGGGACGGAAGAGACTTCTTCGGAGACGGAAGGATCAACGGAAACGACAGTTACGACTGAGACTCCTGCCCCCACGGAGACAGTGGAGACAGAGGAGACCGTTACCCCGGCTCCGACTATCCCGCCGCAGTATACAAACGAAGGCGTATACGGATATGTTGTAAGGCTTTATGAGACAGTACTCGGAAGAACTGCCGAGGAAGCCGGCCTTAATGACTGGTACGGCGGTCTTGTCGAAGGACGTTTTGCCGCTTCTGAAGCAGCGCTCGGTTTCTTCGAGAGCCCCGAGTATCTTCAGAAGGAAAAGACGAACGAGGAATATGTCGCCGATCTTTACAGGACATTCTTTGACCGTGAGGGTGATGCTGCCGGCGCCAATGCATGGCTGTCCCTCCTTGATGAAGGTGTATCCAGAAGGAATGTGCTCAAGGGCTTCACGGATTCAGACGAGTTCACGAGACTGTGCGAAAGATTTTCCGTTGTAAAGGGAACTGTGGATGCTTACGGACCTTCAGCAGAGAATTACATGATCTACAGATTCGTTGACCGTCTCTACAGTGAGACTCTCGGCCGTCAGGCTGATGATGCCGGAAGGCTTACATGGGTCAATGAGCTCACGGTCAACGGAGGAACAGGCGCGAATGTTGCATACGGCTTTGTATTCAGTCAGGAATGCCAGGCCAATACAACAGATGCAGCTGTTTATATAACGACACTTTATAAGACTCTGCTCGGAAGATATCCCGACGAGGCCGGACTCGAGGCCTGGCTTAACGTTCTTGCTTCAGGCGAGACAAGGGAGAAGGTCTTTGAGGGCTTTGTCAATTCCGATGAATTTACCGCTATCTGCGCGCAGTACGGTATCGTAAGAGGCGATTACCATGCGGGCAGATATATCGATCCCAACCGCCCCATGATCGCTCTCACTTTTGACGACGGTCCCTGCGGCAGGACACATGAGATCCTTGACTGTATCGAGAATAACGGCGGCGCCGTAACCTTCTTTGTTCAGGGATGCATGGCACAGTATTATCCCGATGACTTAAGAAGGATGCTCGACCTTGGCTGCGAGATCGGTAACCACACTTACGATCATCCTTATCTGTCCAGACTTTCCGCTGAAGGAGTAGCTAGCCAGGTCGGACGTACCAATGATATAGTCAGGAATGCCACGGGATCCAATCCCACAGTCCTTCGTCCCCCTTACGGAGCTCACAGCGCCACTTCCGACGCTGTCTGCGGACTTCCCGTTATCATCTGGTCTGTTGATACCAGGGACTGGGCAACGAGAAATACCCAGTCCACGATAGATCACGTTCTCTCACACGCACGTGACGGCGAGATCGTTCTCATGCACGATATCCACCCTTCGACCGTGGATGCCGCTTTGTATCTCATCCCTGAGCTTCAGAGAAGAGGCTACCAGCTCGTTACCGTAAGCGAGCTTGCCCAGTACAGAGGCGACGGAGCACAGGCCGGCCAGGTCTACTATTCATTCAGATGATCCGGAGGTTTGTATGCTGATCGATTTTCTTACGATGCAAGAGGAAGCCATTCCCGCTTTCAAGGGCGGCGAAAAGGAATATAACGTCAAGATGTTCTCGGATGAGAGCAACAAGATCATGAGAGGACGTCTTACCAAGGGTGCATCCATCGGTTTCCACACTCATACCGATAACTGCGAGGTCATCTTTGTACTAAGCGGTGAAGGCGAGATGGTGGATGATGCCGGCAATACCGAAGAGATCGTCCGCGCAGGTCAGTGCACATACTGCCCCAAGGGCTGTTCACACAGCTTCGTCAACAAAAACGATGAGGATCTGATCTTCTTTGCCGTAGTCGCAGGGTAATAACTTTTATAGGATATATGAAGGTGCCTCCTTTTGAAGTAAGGGGGCCCTTTTTTGTTTTCAAGGGAAGAAGCATATTCTGCCCGAAAGACAGATCCCGGATAAACTGCGGCAAACACTAAAAAAAGGGGTTGACGGATACGGTTTATAATTGTAAACTAAGCATAGTTTATGATCGTAAGCTATAGAGATGGAGAGGACTATGGAAGAATTGTTGTTGTGCGAGAGCGAATATCGCCTGATGGATGTGATCTGGAACCACGCCCCTATTGAGTCAGGAAAGCTTGTAGGCATTTGCGAGCGAGAGCTTTCCTGGAAAAAATCCACGATGTATACGATACTTCGTAAACTGACAGCCAAAGGGATGATACGCAACGATGATTCCGTAGTCTCCGTCCTTGTCTCAAGAGACAGAGTACAGAGATTTGAGAGCGAGAGGATCGTGAAGAAGACATTCGGAGGATCATTGCCTTCGTTTATCACGGCTTTCCTTGGTGACCGCTCTTTGAGTTCCTCAGAAGCTGATGAACTTGTAGAACTTATAGACCGGTTCAGGAACGAAAACGGGGAGGAGTGACACCCATGCATGATCTGTTCATGACCGTGCTCAGCATGAGCCTCACAGGCAGCATCGTTATCGGTGTCGTATTGCTTGCCAGGCTCTTTATGAGACGACTTCCCAAAAAGTATACTTATCTTCTGTGGTTGATAGTTGCTTTCAGGTTGTTGTGTCCGATCTCCCTGCAATCGTCCTTCAGTATCTTTAATATCCTGCCTCTTAAGAGCGCTTCGGTGGTCGAAGTGTCTTCAGAAGCGCACGAAGCACAGGTCATTCAGACTGTACCGGCGGTTAATACCGCTGATATGGCAACCGGCGAACCGCAGCCGCAGACTGTTACGGCCGCTTCAAAAGCGACAGATAAGACTTATGTTCTTGCTTCAGTCTGGGCTCTCACGGCGGTGATGCTCGGCTCATATTGTGTTTACCGTTATATAAAGGTAAAAAAGCAGATTTCCGGGGCTGTCCCTGAAGCGAGAAGTGTCTATTCCGGACACATGATCGACAGTCCTTTTGTATTCGGGATCATAAAGCCCCGGATCTATCTTCCGAGCAGGCTGTCTCCCGAAGAACGTGAATATCTGATACTGCATGAGCTGACTCACATAAGACGCGGGGATCCGGTATTCAAGCTTATCGGGATCATCATACTGGTGGTCCACTGGTTCAATCCGCTCGTATGGGTATCTTATATCCTGTTCTGCAGGGATATGGAGATGAGCTGCGATGAAGCTGTCATAGCCAAACTCGGAGACCGCGTAAAGGCTGATTACAGCATGTCGCTTATCTCGTTTGCCAGAATGGATGACGGACAGAAGTTTATCGTAGCGCCGATATCTTTTGCAAAAAAGATCACCGGCGGATCTGAGGTTAAGATGAGAATTACAAATGTTCTTGGCTATAAGGGCCATTCCAGGCTCACGGGTTTTCTGGCGATCGTACTGGTACTGTGCATTGCTTCAGTATGTATCTTTAATGCCAGGACGAGAGCTGATGAAGATAATGATACAGAAGTGCAGGTGGCAGAAGTAACTGAAACTTCCGCGACAAGTGCGGTCGAGACGGAAGAAGCCCCAACCGCTGCTCCTGTTCAGACAGCAGAGTCTTCCGGTACAACGGAAGATTCTCAACCAGTGCAGACAGAAGAATCTACCGGGGCAACTGAGAGATCCGCTGATTCGGCTGATCTTTTGGAGGCATTTGGGCAGGTTCAGGTGACGGTGACCGGTTCCACGGAAAGCAGCAGAGAGATCGTTCTGTCCGACGGATCGGTAGTAACCGTACCGGAAGGCTTTGATCCCGAAACGTATCGTTCCAGGGTAGAAGAGCTCCTGTCAGGAGATGTTTTTACCGGGGGCCCCGTTATTGAAAGTGATGACTCTGCTGAGGAATGGCTCATTTCACACGGCTTCTCGGGTGACGATCTTGGACTCGAGGATGAGTGGTCGGATGACGATGTTCTTTATCCGGATGTGCAGATCTGCGTATCAGGTGAAGTCATTTCAATCGGTGAGATAGTGAATTCGGATGCTCCAACATGATGAATAAGGGATCTTCTTTATGTTTTTTTCTTTGGGGGCTGTCTCAAACAGAGACGGCTCCTTTTTTTGTCTTCAAGTTTCCTCTGAGATCAGCTTTATCTTCTCAGAACAGTGAAGATCTGTTTATCTGAAAGAAGCAGGCGGACTTGTAACCCAAATATTGCTCTGAAATGCAAAATCCGGGTTCATGTCTGGGTTAATTTCTGTAATAGTCGACGCATACTGTAAACCACCGATGAAACTCTAAGTTACAGTACCGAGTGCAGTACATTCACGCATTTTTACTGTAAAATGCTTTTGAAACAACAGATCGCTGTACCAAGTACAGTACATTCTACATATATCAGGAACCCTTGGGAGGCTTTGCAAAGACGGCATGATCCCCAGGGAAAACGTGAAGAGCCATATTTATCGGCCTTCACTTAAAAACGCCGCCGCCGGCATACATAAGATAATTCGGTATATTTGCGGCAATCAGGGTCAATGTGTTGACGGACCGTGTCTATAAATGTAAACTAAGTCCAGTTTATGATCGTAAACTTGAATAAGGGAGGAATAAGGATGGATGATTTGTTGTTATGTGAGAGCGAATACCGTCTGATGGAAGTCATCTGGAAGTACGCTCCCGTAGAGTCCGGCAAACTTGTCGGGATATGCGAGAGAGAGCTTAACTGGAAGAAGTCCACTATGTACACGATACTTCGCAAGCTCATTTCCAAAGGAATGATACGCAACGATGATTCCGTAGTCTCGGTCCTTATACCTAAAGACAGGGTGCAGAGATTCGAGAGCAAGAGAGTTGTGAAGAGATCTTTCGGAGGATCGCTTCCTTCGTTCATCACGGCTTTCTTGGGTGATCGGACCTTGAGTGAAGAAGAGGCGGACGAGCTCGTGGAGCTCATCGATCGGTTCAGAGAAGAGAACTGAAGAAAAGGGTAGATGATAATGAGTGATTTATTCAGGACCGTGCTTATGATGAGCATGACGGCTGATATCGTCATACTTGTCGTTCTTATCGCAAGACTTGTCATGAAGCGCCTTCCCAAGAAGTATCTCTATATCCTCTGGGGGATCGTAGGGTTCAGGCTCCTGTGTCCGTTTTCGTTTTCATCGCGGTTCAGCATCTTTAATATCGGTCCTGTAAGAAGATCGATAGTGGGCGCTTTCGAGGCTCCTCAGGAGATGATGATCGTAGCGGTCGAAAGGGGGGCTCAGACGGCGGAAGCTGCGGGCCATGCGGCACAGGCGGCAACAGAGACTGCCGTATCGGTGACAGAGCATGTATCTCATGCAGCGTCATCGGGGGCGGCGGCACATGCCGGGATCCTGCCGGTCATATTGGCAGCGGTCTGGATATCCGTGGCGGTGATCATCGCTTCCGCGGTGATCGTCCGTTATAGTAAGCTCCGAAAGAGCCTTAAGGATGCGACTGAGGTCGGGCCGCGCATATACGCTGACCGAAGCGTGGATACTCCTTTTGTGCTGGGCATCGTACGCCCCGGGATATATCTGCCCGAAGGCCTCGGACAGACCGAAAGGGAATACCTTCTTCTTCACGAAAAGATCCACATCAAGCGCGGCGATACTTTCTATAAAGCGATAGGCATCCTGTGCCTGGCACTTCACTGGTTCAACCCGCTCGTCTGGGTGGCGTTCACGATGTTCTGCCGGGACATGGAGATGAGCTGTGACGAAGAGGTCATCTCGACAATGGGTGATCAGATAAAAGCGGATTACAGCATGTCCCTGGTGTCATTTGCAAGAAAGGATCGCGGCTACAGGTACATCGTAGCGCCGATAGCATTTACAGGTAAGCTTTTCGGCAGATCGGAGGTAAAAATGAGAATCAATAATGTACTGACCTATAAGAAGAGTTCAAAGCTGATCGCCCTGCTGGCACTGGTACTGGCAGTGGCTGTAGGAGCAACGTGTTTCTTCAACGCGAAGACACGTGCTGCCGAAGACGACGAGACCGAGACAACAGTCGAGGCAGAAAACAGTGATGTTTCCGAAGAGGAGACAGAAGCAGCGGAAAGTCAGGAAGAGACGACCGAAGCGGCAGCGGCTTCGGAAGCAGAAGAGACAGAGGCTGCGGTCGAAGAGACAGCAGCAGAAGCAGAAGAGGCTTCAGAAGCGGTAGCAGACGGTAACGGTATCTGGAAAGTCGTATATATCGATCTTTTCGGTGAGGATCTTATCATCCCCGACTTGAACGGCGGATTTGTGGACGGATCCTTCCCCGAAGGAACTGTCGCTACGGTAGACAACGGGCTTGCCTGTTATCTGGTTGAAGGCACACCGGTAGTTTCCGATACATATATCAGGAATTACGATGATGCTTTCACTTCTGAAGAGTTTGATTCTTTTGTTTCGCAGCTTGAGGCAATGGGCTTTACCGGAGATTATGAGCTCGATAACGTATATGAGGGCACCAGAGGTGATCTCTGCGTAATAGTCGAGAACCTTCCTTACCCCGGTTATGATTATGCCAGGATCTCCTATTGGACGATGCCCGAAGGCGGTTACCATGCGAACGAGGTATGCTTCCTCGGATAAGATGCCCTTAAAAGGGAATTGATCCCAGCAAAAAAGAAACGGATACAGAGGCTGCTTCGATCGCGGAGCAGCCTCTTGTTGTCGAATCCTGTAAATAGTGTATACTAATCACGACTATTTTTTGTTGTGAGGGTTATTATGGGCAAAGAAGAAAAGGAGAAGAAAGAGAACGGTTTTAAGGCCGTAATGAAAAAGATATTCATAGACGGTCTCGGAGGAATGGCTACGGGTCTTTTCTGTACGCTTATCATCGGTACTATAGTAGCGACGGTCGGTGGCTATATCCCGGGACCTGTGGGAACATTTCTTATCCTTATAGGTAAGATGGCTCAGTGCCTTATGGGCGCCGGCATCGGTCTCGGCGTGGCAGTCAAGTTCAAGGAGACTCCCCTGGTCACGATATCGGCTGCGGTCTGCGGAATGATCGGCGCATATGCCAAGCTGTTTACTCTTGAGATGCCGCTTCTTATCGACGGCAAGATCGTGGGACTTACATCCCCGGGCGAACCTCTGGGTGCTTTTGTCGCCGCTATCGTAGGTATATGGATCGGACATCTTATATCCGGCAAGACAAAGGTTGACATCATCATCACGCCTCTTTGCACTATACTTCCCGGCGCAGTAGTCGGTATCTTTATAGGTCCCTGGATCTCCAAGTTCATGGCATGGCTCGGATACCTCGTTAACTGGGGAACAGAACAGCAGCCTTTCGGTATGGGCATCATCGTAAGCGTTCTCATGGGTATCTTCCTGACGCTCCCGATATCTTCCGCAGCGATAGGTGTCGCGCTCGGCCTGGACGGTATCGCAGCCGGCGCAGCTACAGTCGGATGCTGCTGCAACATGGTCGGATTTGCCGTTATCTCCTATCGTGAGAACAAGATGGACGGACTCCTGGCACAGGGTCTCGGTACTTCGATGCTCCAGATGCCCAATATCATAAAGAATCCCAGAGTCTGGATCCCCCCGATAATCGCCAGTGCCATCCTGGGTCCCGTATCCACGATGGTATTCAAGATGACGAGCAATGCCGTCGGATCAGGTATGGGTACTTCCGGACTTGTAGGCCCCATCTCCACATTTACGACCATGATACAGGATACTCCCGTATGGATAGTCGTTACTGAGATACTCCTTATGTATTTCATACTTCCTGCTGCATTGAGCCTCGGTATCTCGGAGCTCTTAAGAAAGATCGGATGGATAAAGCCCGGCGACCTTAAGCTTGAGAAGTGAGATTTGAAAAAAGAAAACCTAAACTATAAAATTAGATGTATTAAAAGACGTATCGGAGGATATAGATATATATGAGCAAGATCATCCTTACCGGAGACAGACCCACGGGCAGGCTTCACCTGGGACATTACGTGGGATCTCTTCGCAGAAGAGTCGAACTTCAGAATTCCGGAGAGTATGAAAAGATCTTTATTATGATCGCGGATGCCCAGGCATTGACGGATAATTTTGACAATCCCGACAAGATAAGGGAAAACATAATCGAGGTTGCTCTCGACTACCTCTCTGCAGGGCTCGATCCCTCCAAGACGAATATCTTTATCCAGTCCGAGATAAGCGAACTTACGGAACTCACGTTCTACTATATGAACCTTGTTACATTATCGAGGCTCGAGAGGAATCCCACCGTTAAGACGGAGCTTCAGCTCCGTGACTTCGAGAACAGCATCCCCGTGGGATTTTTAAACTATCCCATCAGCCAGGCTTCGGATATCACGGCTTTCAAGGCCACGACCGTTCCCGTCGGCGAGGATCAGCTCCCTATGCTCGAGCAGGCCAGGGAGATAGTCCGTAAGTTCAATTCCACATACGGCGAAGTACTTATCGAACCCCAGGCGCTCCTGCCGGACAACAAGATCTGCTCGAGACTGCCCGGTACTGACGGCAAGGCGAAGATGAGCAAGTCCCTCGGCAACTGCATCTATCTTTCTGATACGGCGGAAGAAGTATCGAAGAAAGTCATGAGCATGTTTACTGACCCCAATCACCTGAAGGTCAGTGATCCGGGTTCCCTGGAAGGCAACACGGTATTCATCTATCTCGATGCTTTTGCAAAGGATGAGCATTTCGCTAAGTACGATCCCGATCACAAGAACCTCGATGAGCTCAAGGAGCACTATCAGAGAGGCGGTCTCGGTGACGTCAAGGTTAAGAGATTCCTTATCAACGTACTCGAGGAAGAGCTCGCTCCCATAAGAGCAAGAAGGGCAGAGTTCGAAAAGGACATTCCCGGCGTATACGAGATCCTCAAGAAGGGTACCGAAGTCGCAAGAGCCGAGGCGGCAAAGACACTGAGCGAAGTCAAGGCGGCCATGAGGATAAACTATTTTGAGGACGAAGATCTTATAAAAGGATGGCAGGCAAAGTACGATAGGAGGTAATTCCCTATGGATAAGTACGAAGAACTGAACAGGATCATCAAGGAATCGGAGCACATCGTTTTCTTCGGAGGGGCGGGAGTCTCGACCGAGAGCGGGATCCCCGACTTCAGGTCGAAAGACGGTCTTTATAACCAGCATGACGTTCAGTTCGAGCACTATACTCCGGAATACCTGCTGTCCATAGACTGCCTCGAAGATGAACCCAAGGTCTTCTTCGAATTCTACAGACAGAAATTAAACGTTGACGGCATAGAGCCCAACAAGGCTCATATCAAGCTCGCCGAGATGGAAAAGGCGGGAAAGCTCGACGGCATCATTACCCAGAATATCGACGGACTCCACCAGAAGGCGGGATCTCAAAACGTCTGGGAGATACACGGATCCACACTCCGTAATTACTGCAAGAGATGTCATAAGAAGTATCCGGCCGACTATATCTTCACTTCGAAGGATGAGATCCCCAGATGCACGGTCTGCAAGGGAATGATAAGGCCCGACGTCACCCTCTACGGTGAAGGGCTTCCGCCGCAGGCCTGGGACGAATCCCAGAAGCTCATAAGGAACGCCGACTGCCTTATCATAGGCGGCACCTCTCTTGTAGTCAATCCCGCGGCATATCTGGCGCTCGGATTCCGCGGCAAGTACCTGATCGTCATCAACAAGGGCTATACTCCCGCCGATAACCGCGCGACACTCGTTTTCCACGAGAGCATATCGCAGGTGCTGGACAAGATAGAACTGTAATAATCTGGTTAATCTTATATGCCGTGCAAGTATTTGTTTTAGGGACAATGACAATTGCACGGTATTTTTCATATATATATAATTAAATGGCCGTCGGTGCCCCGTAAAAAGGGATAATAGGGAACCCGGTGCGAATCCGGGACAGCCCCCGCTACTGTCAGCGCTTTGAGGTTCTTACTGTGCCATTGGGTCTTTTGCTTTTAAGAGACCTGAGAAGGCAAGAGCTTCTTAGATGCGCAAGTCAGGAGACCTGCCGATGAGTTTTATATCTTGTGAGATGCTGCGGAGGGCGGCATAGATCACGGAAAGAAATCAGTATGAAGAAGCTTTTGAGCATTCTTCTTGCTTCATGTGTCCTGACGGGAGCACTTTGCGCCTGCAGCACTGAAAGCACGGAGAGTACAGAGGCAAGCTCCGAGGAGACAACGACAACAGCCGAGGAGACAACGGAAGAGACGACAGAGGAGACCGAAGAGTCTTCCGAGGAGTCTCAAGAAGAGGACGGTTTTTATCCTTTCGATTATACGGATGCCTACGGCAACACCGTTACGATCGAAGGTCCTGCCGAGAAGATCGTAAGCGTATCTCCCGCCATGACGGAGATCATCTTTGCTCTCGGCGAGGGCGACAGACTTGTCGGCAGATCCGATTATTGCGATTATCCCGCAGAAGTATTCGATATCGAGGCAGTAGGTCCCATCGATCTGCCCGACACAGAGCTCATCGTTTCCCTTGAGCCCGATCTCGTTATCGCATCTTCCATCTTCTCTGAGGAAGCATACAATGCCCTTACCGATGCCGGCATCACTGTTGCCATCGTAAGAGACGAGTCGAGCTTTGAGGGAATGTTTGAAGTTGTACAGGAAGTTGCCGACCTTATCGGTATCCCCGAAGAGGGAGCAGCTTATGTAGAGGATCTGGAGGCCGCTTATGACGAGATCGCCACAGAGCCTTCCGAAGACGCTCCTTCCGTATATTACTGCATGAGCTACGGCGAATACGGTGATTACACCGCAGGTGCCGATACGTTCATCAATGACATCATCGAGGCTGCCGGCGCAGTCAACGCTGCCGCCGATATCGAAGGCTGGAGCATCTCCACGGAGGCTCTCCTCGAGGCAGATCCCGACTATATCCTCGTTCCCGCATGGGGTTATGACGATTTCCTGGTAACCGAACCCTATACAGAGCTTACTGCTGTAGCCGAAGGAAGGGTCATCGCCATCGACAACAACATGTTCGAGAGACAGGGTCCCCGTAACATCGAGGCCGTAGAGCTTATCCAGGCTGCGATCGCTTCTGCTTCCGATGTCGAAGAGGCAGCCTGATCTCCGCGGTGACGGATTTGCAATAAAACTGGCAGCGGCTGCCATCCTGCTTCTCGCAGTGGTGGCAGTCTCCTGCTGTCTGGGATCGAGCGGAGTCACACTCCGCGAGGTCCTTTTGTTTTTTTCGCCCCGCAAAGGGGAACTTTCCAATACCGTTATTACCATAATAGGGAGGGTCAGGATCCCCCGTGTCCTGACGGCCGCGCTGGCAGGCGGTGCTCTGGCATCGGTCGGCTGCGTTATGCAGGGAGTCTTTCGTAATCCCATGGCCGATCCTTCGGTACTCGGTATTTCTTCGGGCGCGGCTCTCGGTGCCGCTGTCGCGATAGTAACGGGCTTAAACGGCGTTATCCTGAGTCAGGGATTCACGGGATCCTATATAGGGGCCATCATCGGAGCGCTTATAACCTGGATGGCCGTTTTCTTTATTGCAAGGTCCAACGGTGAGTACGACACCACCTCGACGCTTCTGGCGGGTATCGCTATCTCGTCGATAATGAGCGCCCTTATAACCGTACTCATGACCCTGCATCTGGATGATATGGAAAGGGTATATATGTGGATGCTCGGAACCTTCTCGGCATCTACTGTCGCCAAGACCAAAGTACTGGCAGTCGTGGTCTTTATCTGCGTTCCGGCCCTTATCTGGATCAGCCCTCAGATAGATGTCTTAAAACTCGGAAGAGAGGCTGCCTTATCGCTCGGAGTAAAACAGTCGAGGACACTCGGCATCACATTATGCCTCTCTTCGGTACTCCTTGCCTTCTGTGTTGCGAATTCCGGGATAATCGGCTTCGTGGGACTCATTATCCCTCACGTGGTCGCATTCTTCCGTGTATATAAGATGAGACATAAGCTTATCATGTCATTTATGGTCGGAGCGATCTTTATGGTCATATGCGACAGCGTCGCCAAGACGGTCGTTGCTCCGGGCGAGATGGCTATAGGCGCGATAACGAGCCTTATAGGCGCGCCTTACTTCCTGTGGCTTCTTATCAGGAGCCGTATCCAAGCCGGACGAAAGGGGATAAAGATATGAACCTCGAAGTATCCGGGATAACTGTCAGATTCGGAAAGAAGACTGCCGTGGATAACGTGAGCCACGTATTTCCCGAGGGGGCGATAACGGTCCTTATGGGAAGCAACGGCTGCGGCAAGACGA
>JAFZWN010000128.1 GCA_017617295.1 Clostridiales bacterium
ATATTTCAGTTAAGGATTGTACTATTTATTCATTATTTATTCAACGAAAGCAACCTTTATGTTTTTCACACAGATTTGACTGAAACGGCATAGTTGCAATGCTATAATGACCGCAAGGGATAACAAATACGGAAAGAAGGTTGGATCTCAATGAAAAGAGCAGTGAAATTCCTATGTGCGGGGATTATCTGTAGCGTATTATTTTCGCTGACATCTTGTTACAGATATCAGGAGAAATGGGTCAATGAACTTGCCGGCGAATTTCCCGACGATACATTTACCTACGACGGCGTAGAGCCCGGCGAGCTTGGTCCTCACGGCGATATTGCCAGGGTATCATCAGCGGATTATCCGGATTATATGATAAGGATAATCAAGGATGATAACGGAGAACTGATCACAAATTATAACTATTACCGGTATAAAGAGCAGATCGACGGATACTTCAGGGATTATATGGAAGCATTTTTCGATTGTGACGCGATGAATGTCAACTATACTTCGCACGCCTATCGCTCCGAGTATACGCCGATCGAAGATATCTCTTTCGACAGGTTTATGGAGAGAAACGTTACATGGAACTGTATCGGTATAAGACTGTTCTATGAAGATGAATATCCCGACGATGAGCAGATGAAGGATATCCTTCTTTCCATACTTCAGGAAAATAAAGACAAACCCGTAAATATCTTTGCCTATATATTTGAGGAACCGTATACCGGAGATCTTGAATTCTCGAATGCCGTGAGAGTCTATCACGCATACATGTCGCAGCCGGGAACAGTCGATTACATAATGGCTTATCCTTACGGCAGCGACGAACAGGTTTACCTCGTGGAGGATCAGGACATCTGATAACAAAAAAGGTCATATCGGGTTTTTCCGGTATGACCTTTTTTATTTAATTGTTTATCTTGGCCAGATGCTCCGCCGCGAACTGTATCTTAGTCGCGGAGAAACCTTCTTCCAACGGATAAAGGAAATATGTGTCATCCAGAGTCGAGAGCGTGATACACTCGCCGAACTTGTCGCGGTAGTTGTATTCGGTATGTACGGAAATAGTCGACTTCGGCGCAAAATGAAGAGTGATCTCTTTTTTCTGACGGTAATCGTTAAATGTGAGATCGAAGCCGTCAGACCCGTGTTTAAGCCTTCCCTCGCCGCAGTCTATGAAATTGACGCTGTTGGGGAGAGCGACGACCTTGACCTTGATATCGAGAGAATACCTTCCCTCATCGACTTCTTTATCAACGTCTTCTCTTATGGAATCATACCATTCGGGGATCGTTATCTTCCCTTCCCTGTCCTTGCGGATAAGATCACCGTCAGGACTTAATTCGAACTCGGCGCCGCACTTTTTACACCTTATCCTTGATCCATCGGTCACCGTGGAGAAATCGGTCCCGCACCATATACATCTGTAAAGAGCCTTATGAAGTCCTTCGGCCCGGAAACTATCATCGATCTTTATACCGGCTTTCTTCTGGTATTCGTATTCGTTATATGACAGCTTATCGTAAAGAATGTCGTGGATCTGCTGCAGTGACATCTCCTGCGTCTGCTCGGCCGTGAGTGCCAGATCGACGTCAGCGTGAAGCCTTACGCTCTTACGGAGCTTCAGGTTCCATATTGGAGACAGAAGATAGTTACCCTTCATGTTTAAAGTGACGACGGGTACGTTCAGATGCTTGGCAAGCTTGGCAACTGACATCTGAAGCTCCGACTGGGTTCCGACATTGGCGTAGCGGGCTTCGGGATAGATGACCATGATGCCGCCTCGGTCTATTACCTTCTTGATATTTATGAGCAGAGCGCGGTCATTTATGAATTTTCTTGTTCCGAGACAACCTACCTGTCTGTATATCCATTCGCCGTATGCCTCGAATCCTTCGAGCTCGGAGATATAGTTAGCCCTGAAAGGAATAAGGCACAAAGGACTGACATAGAAATCGTAGAATGACTGGTGAGTCCCGAGAACCAGGAATGGCGGTTTTACCCCCTTCATGTTGTGCTTTTCGATCTTGAGCTTATAAGGCGCGACTATGATCTTACAGACGAGCCAGATAAGAGGTGTCAGGAAGAGATTCTGCTTAGGAGGCACCTTATATCTGTCAAAGGGCCTGGTATCGGGAACAACAGAACAGTCACGCCTGATATATCTTCTGATATACGGGATCCTCGACAGTCCCAGATATAAAAGAGCCGTAAAAAGGAACGACGCTCCGGTCGGAGTCAGCACGAAGAGCCACTTTACGTGTACAACGGACTTGATCGGATCATAGATCAGAAGCGAAAAAGCAAAGCCGAGCACAAAGCATACCGCACCGACGATATTGAACCCTTTTGTATACTGATAATTATCATGACCTTCAAGCCCGAAAGCGCTCTTCAGATCGATCTTCTGCTTTCTGACCATAAAGAAGTCAACGAACAGCAGAGCCGCCAGAGGTGCATACACAAGTGCACCGATAGTCAGGAAACTGCCGAAATACTCGATTATCTTTCCCCAGACACAGAGTATGGATACATAGGCTCCCAAGACCAGGATTAGTATACGGTAAGAAGTCTTCGGGAAAGTCGACTTCAGCATTACACCGTAGATATAAGAGCCTACGGCCTGGGTTCCTATGTTGGCAAAAGCGACCAGGAGCAGCGAACAAAGACCCAGAGCAGGTACGGCAAGCGTAGCCATCATAAGCGTAGGATCGTCCGACATAGTACCGGTAACATGCTGCATGGCAATAGCCATAACCGCACCGACAACAACAAAGAATGATCCTGCGATGCCCTGACCGAACACTCCGGCGTAATAACCTGATCTCTCGCTCTTACAGAGCCTGGGGACCTCGGCCATACCGCCGACAAGCGTGATAACGAAAGCAAAATTGGCCTCGATCGAAAGGATATAGTTAAAAGACCTGCTCGTCCCTTCGGTCAGCTCGGGCGTATAGTTCCATATAACATCCATGGGTACGGAAGTAAATCCGACGATAACGACAACGACACCTACAAGGAGCAAAAGCGGTACGAGGATCCTCGTCGTCCAGGTGATACTGCTTATACCGCGGTATGCAATAAGAGTACCGAGTATAACACACGACAGGCTGAGTATCAGATGAAGTCCCGGAAACGGCGTAATGCCGAATATCCCCAGAAGATTCTCCATCGAACCGGCGAAAAGCTCACAGCAGACGGCATACCAGGGAAAGTTAACTACAATGATGGCGATAGTCAGAATATTAACACCCTTGGGACCGAAAACGCTCCTAAGCCATATCCATATATCTATACCGTATCTTACCGATAATATGACCGGCAGCTGATAGACCAGAAGCATAAACAGTGCGGCAAGAAATGCACCGATAAGAAGCTGCTTGAACCCTACAAGAGTTGCAAGATATGATCCCTGAGTGTAGCTCCATGTGGCGATGCAATACCCCGATAATACGAGAAGTGCATCAATGAATCCGTATTTTCGTTCCTTCTTAAGTACGGGCCAGGTTCCGAATAATACTTCCTGCTGTACCTGTTCTTCGGTATTTCTAACTTTACTCACAGAAATATACCTCCCAGGATAACTCCGGCAAGGCATACAGCAGCAAAGACTGCAGCTATTATCATATCTTTATTACTCATGCGAGGGATATCATTATTGCCGGAGACTTCATCTATCCTTTTTGAAAGTTCTTTCAGAGCTTCTTTCTCATCCATTATCTATACCCCCTGAAAATAATATAAATACTTTACACTAATATATTGTTTTTGTTAAACAAACAACATAAAATTACAGTTGACTTAACCCAAGTTAAAGTATATTATGTGTTCAGTTTATACAGAACTTTGCATAAATATACAAAAGAATACATTCGGAGGTGCCTTATGGCTAAAGAAAAATTTTTACTTGCATACTCAGGCGGACTTGATACTTCCATTATCATCCCCTGGCTTCTTGAAAACTACGACTGCGAAGTTATCGCTATGGCCGGCGAAGTCGGTATCGGCGTTGATGAGACAGCCCTGAAGGAAAAGGCTCTTAAGTGCGGTGCTTCCAAGTGCTATGTTGAAGATATCGCGGAAGAGTTCATCACAGACTTTATCTACCCCACTCTTAAGGCTAACGCCATTTATGAAGGAAAGTACCTCCTCGGAACATCTTTCGCACGTCCCGTTATCGCTAAGAGAATGGTAGAGATCGCACGTAAGGAAGGCTGCACAACGATCGTTCACGGCGCTACCGGTAAGGGTAACGACCAGGTTAGGTTCGAGCTTACGATCAAGGCTCTCGCTCCCGACATGAAGATACTTGCTCCCTGGCGTGTATGGGATATCAAGTCCCGTGACCAGGAGATCGACTACGCTGCAGCCCGTAACATCCCTGTTCCCGTAACGAAGGAGACCAACTATTCTAAGGATGAGAACCTCTGGCACCTTTCCCACGAGGGTATGGATCTTGAGGATCCCGCCAACGAGCCCGATCTCGATAAGATCCTCGAGCTCATGGTTTCTCCCGAGAAGGCTCCCGATAAGGCTACTTACGTAACGATCAAGTTCGAAAAGGGTATACCCGTAGAAGTTGACGGACAGAAGATGGATCCCGTATCCCTTCTCAAGTACTGCAACAAGGTCGCAGGCGAGAACGGCGTAGGTATCGCCGACATGGTAGAGAACAGACTCGTTGGCATGAAGAGCCGCGGCGTTTATGAGACTCCCGGCGGAACACTCCTCTATGCAGCACACAGAGAACTCGAGCTCCTGACACTTGAGCGTGATACGCTTCACTACAAGGATCTCGTAGCTCAGAGATTTGCTGAACTCGTATACTACGGACAGTGGTTCCACCCTCTCCGTGAGGCTATCTCCGCTTTCGTTGACGACACACAGAAGGTCGTTACAGATGAAGTAAAGATGAAGCTCTACAAGGGTAACTGCACACCTGCAGGTACAACATCACCCTTCTCCCTCTACGATGAAGAGATCGCCACATTCGAGGAAGATGATGTTTACGATCAGGCTGAGGCCGGCGGCTTCATCAACTGCTTCGGTCTTCCCATGAAGGTCAACGCTCAGATGAAAAAGAGAAACGGACTTCTTTGATATTTAAGGATTTGATTTCTTCGAGCGGCTGCCTCTGATTTTCGGGACAGCCGCTCATTATTTTTCGGAGGCAATATGGATCATTTAAAAAGTGACGATACGATCTTATCAAAGAACAATGATACGCAAGATCTCATTCATAATGGCATATCTGATGATGAAGACTGTTTCACTGATCATATAAGCCCGGAGGATTATCTGATGTTTCGAAGATCCGTCGGATGGTCTGTTTTCCCGATAGAAGAAGCCCGATTAAGTCTTGAGAATTCCATCGTGATCTGTATCAGAAAACAAGGGCGTCCTGTAGCCATCGGACGGGTCGTGACCGATAAAGGTTATATTGTATATATTGCCGATATCATCGTACTTCCGGAATATCAGGGACAGGGCTACGGCAGAAAGATCATGGAAAAGATAATGAAAGACATCAATGAGAGCCTTAAGCCGGGATATTCGGTAATGGTGAGCTTATCCTCTGCGAAAGGCAAAGAAGGATTCTATGAGAAGTTCGGATTTTTATACCGTCCCAATGAAGATGTAGGACACGGAATGTATCAGTGGATCAGAAATGAAAGTAAGGAAAATAGAATATGATCGATTACAGGTTAATGAATATAGATGATTATCAGCAGGCATACGATCTTTGGATCTTGTGCGGCAACGGTCTTAACGATAAAGATGACTCGCGCGAAGGAATAGAGAAATACCTTAAGAGGAATCCTTCAACTAGTTTTGTTGCAACTTGTGACGGCAGGGTCGTTGGTGTAATATTATGTGGTCACGACGGCAGGCGCGGCATCATACAGCATGCGTGCGTTTCTCCTGACATGAGAAGGCTCGGGATAGGCAACGAGCTTGTCGCACTGGCTCTTGAAGCACTGAAAAACGAAGGTATCAACAAGGTCCTTCTCGTTGCATTCAAGAAGAATGAGGGCGGCAACGCTTTCTGGGAGGCCCAGGGCTTTACGCTCCGCGAGGACTTGAACTACAGGAACAAAGCGCTGACCGAACTGGTCAGGATAGATCCGGATTATACTAAGGAGTAACTATTATGGCAAAGAAAATGTGGGCAGGACGCTTCGAAAAGGCAACAGACAAGGCAGTTAACGACTATAACTCTTCCCTGCCTTTCGACTGCAGGATGTATGCACAGGATATCGAAGGCTCGATAGCGCATTCAGCAATGCTCGCCCGTCAGGGTATCATCACCAAGGAAGATGCCGATTCGATCCGCGAAGGTCTCCTTTCGATAAAGACTGACATCGAGAGCGGCAAGCTCACATTTGATTCCGATGCTGAAGACATCCATATGTTTATCGAAGAAGAGCTGACTTCCAGGATCGGAGATGCCGGCAAGAGGCTTCACACCGGCCGATCACGTAATGACCAGGTTGCTTTGGACCAGAGGCTTTACCTGGTGGATTCTGCTCTTGATATCATCGAACTCCTCGATGAGCTTATCGATACGATAACTGATATCGCCAAGGATCACCTTACGACATATATGCCCGGATATACACATCTTCAGCGGGCACAGCCCATTACTTACGCACATTATCTTACAGCCTATATCGAGATGTTCCTCCGTGACAGAGACCGTCTCGAAGAAGCAGCAGCACGCGCTAACATCTCCCCTCTTGGATCCGGTGCGCTCGCTGGAACAACTTATCCTCTTGACCGCGAATCAGTTGCTGAGGAACTAGGCATGGACGGTGTAACTTTATGTTCTCTTGACGGTGTTGCAGACCGGGACTTTGCCATAGAGTTCGCTTCTGCTGCATCGATCTTCATGATGCATCTTTCGAGGATGAGCGAAGAGATAATCCTCTATGCTTCCCAGGAATTCAAGTTCTATGAGCTCGATGATGCTTATTCCACAGGCTCGTCCATGATGCCGCAGAAGAAGAATCCGGATGTAGCCGAACTCACTCGCGGTAAGACCGGCCGCGTATACGGAGACCTGATCTCGCTCCTCGTCATAATGAAAGGTCTTCCGCTTACATATAACAAAGATATGCAGGAAGTCCAGGAGGCCATGTTCGATGTTATCGAGACGCTCAAGGGTGTCCTACCTCCTTTCACCGGCATGATGAAGACCATGACCATCAGAAAGGACAATATGGAAGCCGCTGCTCTCGGCGGTTTTACCAACGCCACTGACCTGGCAGACTATCTGGTACGTAAGGGCATTCCCTTCCGTTCCACTCATGAGATCTCAGGTAAGCTCGTTCATTACTGCATTGAGAAAGGCACCACGCTCGAAAAGCTCTCCCTCGAAGAATTCAAACAGTTCAGCGACATGATCGAAGATGATGTTTATGATGCTATCTCTTTGGAGACCTGCGTCAACAAACGTACGATTACAGGTGCCCCTTCTCCGGAGACAGTCAAAAAATATCTGGATAATCTGTGATCTGCGGAATAAAATATGACACTTAAGAGAACGATCCTCAGTATAGCTTTCGGAAGTCTTGCCATACTATGTATGCCTTCACTTTTTGAAGCTTTAATCGTTCTTTTATTTTGTATTTTTGTATTTGCCGTATTTAAAGACCGTGTCATTCCTTCGATAAGCGATAACAATATCAACGCATACATCAAAAAAGTAATTCGGCTTGCGCCTTTATTTCTCATCTTCTTTGTTTATATGGCGATCTACGACGGAAGGCTTTCCGCCATGCTGATACTCTTTATCGGGGCGGTCCTTCTTTTTCTTGGAGCATATTTTATTTATACCCTTGCCC
>JAFZWN010000129.1 GCA_017617295.1 Clostridiales bacterium
CCTCTGTTAGTCCCTTGCCGATATTCGGATGGGATGACGACCATGCCAGATCGATTATAAACAGTAACGGCAGTATAATGCAAAGTGCATTTCGTACCTTGGGCTTCATCTTCTTATAGAAATTGTCGAGCATGGGCGAGAATATGTACGTGAATGCCACGCCCGCCATTCCGAATACCAGGAGTCCCTCAAGACATATCCTGCCGTTCAGGTTCAGGAAGAAATCCGTATAATCCCACCACTTTCGGTCGAAGAGGACCTCCAGGATCCATGAAGCAAAATACTCCAGAGTTCCGCAGAGAAAGAACGCACCGAGGAACACCAGAAGCGGCCTCTCACGCAGAGGCTTCAGGAACATCATTATAAGAAGTCCCCCGCATCCGTAGATAGGGAGCCACGGTCCCGTCATGGTGCCGCGGTTGGCGAGAACGCCCTGCGTCAGGAGCGTATAGAAGACCTCCCAGACATATCCGACAAGGGAAAAACTGAAGAAGAAAAGGATATATGTGGTAAGCGTGTACTTCCTTCTATAGTCGATCTTCAGCCACTGCCTGTGCTTCAGAGGCTTGATGCCGAAGACTTTCTCGGGGTACGATCCGTTACTGATATCCTCTACGTCCAGTCCCGTATCGTTAAGGATCTCGTATCCGGTCCTCTTCTCTTCCCTGGCGGTCTTTCGAAGATCACTGTAGATCTCGGCGAAAAAGCACGCCCTCAAAGGATCGACCAGGAATATAGTCAGGACATCGTATGAGAAGGATCCTATGACGATACCGAGTGCAAACAGTATATCGGCGGCGAACATCTTCCTCTTGCAGCCGCGGGTCATCTCCTTTGACAGTGCGAAAGCCTCCTTACGGGAGATCTCGGGATTCTCCGCCAGGATATAGGGGATCATGGAATATTCGTAGTTCTTTATGAATCCCCCCACTATCGTAAGGTTCCATAATGTCTGATACAAAGACCTGAAGAACATTACCGAGACGACGTTCATGGTCTTTCCGATCCGGTAGATGAACATGAGCTTATCGGCCTTGGTCGCTCTATAGATCCTGTGCTCCATAAAGTACCTGCACTGCCCGACATAGACTACATTACGCACGAAGACCAGCGTGAACAGCAGCACGAGCGTTCCCGCGATCATTATCACCGATGCTTTTATGGAATCCTTGAATATAAGGGTATTAAGAGCATTTACCATGCCGAAGATCACGGATCCCGACGAGGAGATCTGATTCACAAAGACAGCCAGAACGCCCTTGGTATAATGAAGCCCGGCTTTATCGGGAAGCTCGGTGGAGACATTCTGGGAATTGACGACTTCCTCGATAACCCTTGCATTTGAAGAACCCGTTATCCTCGAAGCCATGGAGGCGGCATCGTCCCTGGTGGTCATGGTATAGCCGTTTACGAACACGCCTACTACAAACACCACGATGATATTGATAAACCATCTGGAGCGGTATGCTTTCCATGCTCTCTTAAAGATGCTCTTGTACGACCCCATCATCTGTCCCCTGAAAAGATACTGTAATTACATATTAACACAGGATTTTACATTTCGCGTTGCAAAAAGCCCTTTTGTCACGGTTTGCAAAGCGTAGCGTGGCGCTTTGCCTTCAGAAAGCCTCCCGGTACATAAAAACGCTGATTTATGTATATTCCGGTATAACGCAAAACATCACAACAATCGGTGCATTATTGTGATATTCTGCGAGATTCTCGCAATTTATCACAAAATCGGCCCTGTTTTTGTGATATTCCGTGTGATACCAATGCCGTTTTCAGATCCTCTTCGACTAACGCGCGGCAGACAAAGAGACACGAAAAAGGCTGCCTCCGAAGAGACAGCCTCATAAAGTTCAGATCATCCGTATAAGGATCACTTAACGGTTACGGAAGTGATGTGGGGATTAACGCCCTCGTACCAGTAAAGGAAGCCCTCAAGATCGACAGTGTCGCCGATGTTAAGACCCTCGACTGCAGCATATACGTCAGTGCTGGAATCCGTAAGGTAGGACTCTACAGTGAATGTGTATGTCTCGCCGTTAACGGAAACGTTAAAGTAAAGGTCATCGCCCTGGGATCCGGATCCGTCCCAGTTATAGAGGAAAGCAACCTCGTTGCCGTCAGCATCCGTGGAAGCCTCAACTGTCATGTCGGAGAAAGATACGAACTGATTCTGGTGAGCGATGAGCTCGTCTGTTCCAAGAAGGTCTGTAACATCTGTAGCCTCAGCAATGTAGTTGCCCTCACCGAGAACGAATGTAGCGTCAGCGATCTCGATCTCGCCCTGCCACTCAGCCTTGTAACCTGTAACGATGATCTCCTGACCGGGAACGAGTGTCTCGTACTCTTCCTCTGTGCAGGCCATTCCGTATACGAAATAAGCGCCGTCCTCATCCTGAAGATATACTGTAGCTGTATTGTCCCACCAGGACTGCTTAGCCTGAACATAAGCGTCGATGCAGACGGGATCGTCAACAGCGGCAGCATCATACTCGGCATAAGTCATTACGGGGATATCACCGATAGCCTCGGAAACATCGCTTGCAGCAGACTCAAGTTCTTCTGAAACATCGCTTGCGGCAGACTCGATATCGCTGGCAGCGGACTCGAGATCCTCGGAAACCTCGCTTGCAGCGGAATCGATAGCAGAACCTGCTTCTTCAGCTGCGGAAGAGATCTGTGCATTAGCCTCGTCGATAACACTACCGGCGCATCCTGCAAGAGAAGCAAGTACAGCTGCAGAAAGTGCAATAGCCATAAACTTTTTCATAGTATTGTTCCTCTTTTCTTTAATAGTGACCCGTTATTCCGTCGGGTCAAGCCTATTATATCCTTTTGACCCCGTTTTTAAAGTTTTTTGGCCTTTATTTTGGAGAAAACTACATATGCAACAATAAATACCCATGTCACTGCCAAAATTGTGAGCATTGCGACGGAAGTTTTGGGCATGGGACCCAGGTCCGTTGACTCTATCTGGTCGAGCTTATTGTTGGCATATACGTCCGAAAAGAGCTGATCGATATATGCGTCGTCTACCGTATTATGTCTGTTCACGGCCTTGACTGTCGTATCGATAAGGCTTCCCGCAGCATCTCTAAGCGACGTCGATCCGTTAAATACGGGCGTCACGAAGGTATTGGAAGTATAGTCGATAAGTAGCCTGCTGGCCTGAAGCTTCACGGGATAGTATCTGGTCTGATCCTCTCCCCCGTTAAGATAAGACTGATACTCAGAAGACTCTCTCGCCATAAGCGTTACGGGAACATAACCTTCGGTCGCGGAGTACCCGAGCTGAACGTCATTTGTGAGCAGATACTGGGCAAAGAGCCACGATGCCAGGACCTCTCCGTCATCAGCCTTGTTAAAGATACAGATCGAAGGGCCCTGGGAGATCATCTGAGGATTTGATGTATCGTACTGGGGGATGGGACGGACTGCCGTCTCGAAGCGGACTATACTGTTCTCGCTGATATCGACATTCGGGGCATCGCTTCCCATCCACGTCGAACCCGCAGTGGAGTCTATGGCGAATATGCACTGTCCCGCATTCAGGAAATTGGCGGGATAACCGGATATCTTAAAAGTCGAGAAAGCACCTGTCGCGGTATGCTCAGCGATCTGCCTTATTATCCCTCTGGTATCGTCGTTGAATATCTCGATATTTCCTTCGGACGTGGAGTAGCCGGCTCCGAGCTGACGCAGCATCTGTATCATCATGTTGTCGGATGATTTATAGATGAACGGGATCATGGTCATCTGACCGTTGACGGCAAACGTTCCATCAGGGTTTCTTGCCATCGCAGCCTCAGAGACTTCCCAGACAAAATCCCAAGTAAGGATATCGGGAACTTCATATCCCAGAGCCTCGACATAAGTCTTATTGATGTACAGAGCCTCGGTCGATCTCATAAAGGGGATCGCATACTGAACTCCGTCAATCTTGCCTTCTTCCATATACTCGGGAACCATCTGCTGCAATGTCGGGGATTCAAACCTGAGCTGACTTCCGCCGAGCCCGTACGAAGGATCCTCGATCAGGCTGTCCAGAGGGACGACAACGTTATCGCCGGTCATGTAGGTAGCGATATGATCCGGATACGTGATACAGACATTGGGCGTGGTATCCGTCGCGATATTGGTTATGACATCGTTATAGATACGGCCGTAATCGGTATAGAGCCTCATGTTGACATGTATATTCGGATACAGCGCCTCAAAGGATGCGATAGCCGCGTCATAGACTCTTGTCTGATAGACATTGGTATCATTCTTGGCCCAGAAGGTTATCTCATACTGCCGTGACTCGTCGAAAGTCTTCGGTACCGTGAAAGCGTGCCTTTTCGTGGCTCCGTGACATGATGTAAGGATCACGCACAGGGAAAGTACTGTACAGAGAATGACGGAGATCTTCTTTCTCATCCCTTTGTACCTCCCCTCGAGACTCCCGCCATGATCTTTTTGTGGAAGATCAGGAAGAGGATTATAAGAGGTGTGGAGATGGAGACCACCGCCGCCATCATGGCAGGGATATTGTCGCGGCCGAAGCCGTTCTCCCTGATCTCCTGTATACCGTTACTGACCAGGAAATAAGCCTGCTTATCGGTGATGAGCCTGGGCCACACATAAGAGTTCCAGCACTCGATGACCTTGAGGATCACGATGGTAACGACCGTCGGCTGACATATCGGCACCATGACCTTCAGAAGGTACTTCATATCGGATGTGCCGTCCACTTTCGCGGCTTTATAGAGCTCGTTCGGGATCTGCTCAAAATTCTCCTTCAGAAGATAGATATAGAACACCGACGTTACCGAAGGCAGGATAAGTCCGGTAAATGTATTTCTAAGCCCCATATTGGTTATCGTTACGAAGTTTGTGATGATAACGAGTTCATTCGGGATCATCATGAGAGCCAGGAATAAAGTGAATACCAGATTCTTACCCTTGAACTCCAGCCTCGAGAACGCAAACGCCGATAATACGGTAACTATCAGCATGACACCTGTAGTCACGAGCGTGAAGATGATAGTATTCAGAAAATACCCGCCCAGAGGAACCGTCGTAAAAGCCGACGAATAGTTCTCCAAAGTGGGAGACAGGGTAAAGAACTTCGGAATATATTCCGCATTATAGGTGCTGTAGGATTTGACCGAGGTCAGGAGCATCCAGTAGAACGGGAACAGTACGATGACTGCCCAGACCGATAAGAAGATATAGATGACTGTCTTAAAGATACGATCCTTCATAACACATCACCTCGTCTTGGCCGATGTACGGCTGCTGATAAGAAGATTGATAACGGTTATCGTGAATACGATCGCGAAGAGTATAAGAGCCGCGGCCGAAGCGTACGACGGATAACCGCCGGCATCGCCGTAGAGCATATCGTATACATAACCGACTATCGTATTCATACCTGCGGCATTGAGGTCTGTGCCGAAGATGGCGACCTCGTCGGAATACGCCTTGAACGCTCCGATAAAACCCGTGATGACAAGATAGAAGATCATCGGGGATATCATCGGCAACGTGATCGCATAGAACTGCCTGAACTTGGATGTGCCGTCGACTCTGGCAACCTTATAGTATGTCTCGTCGACACCCGCGAGCGCCGATGTCAGGATAAGGATCTTAAACGGCAAAACGACCCATATCGTATAAAGGCACATGACGAGCATCTTGGCCCAGTAAGGTCCGTCTATGAAGTCCACGGGCGTCATATGGAACCACCCGAGCATCATATTTACCAGTCCCTCCGAATAAGGGGTCTTCTTGAACATGATCATAAAGACAAGACCTACTGCCAGAGTGTTGGTAACATAAGGCAGGAAGAATATGGTCTGGAACAGATCCTTGAACTTCTTTATCGAGTGGAGCCCGAGAGACAGAAGAAGTGCCAGCCCCGTCGAGACGGGGACCGTGATTATGACAAGGATAAATGTATTCTTGACCGCCTGTATAAAGAGCTGGTCACGCAGGACATATTTAAAGTTATACCATCCGAACCCGTCGGAGAGCTGTGTTACGAAATTATACTTTTCCTCGAAAGAATAGATACAGACATCAAACAGCGGATATACCATGAATGCGCACAGAAACACGAGTGCAGGCAGCAGGTACAGCCACGGCTTGACTTTTCCGAAGACTCTGTTCATCAGTTCACGCCTCCGTTCCTAAGCGTTCGCCGCTTGTGGCATCAAAGACAAACACCTTGCCTTTCCGGATCTTCGCCTTAACGGTATCGCCGTGTCTGATGCCCTTGGCGTCGTCACCGGCAACTACCGCTCTTATCCGGTTCTCCGCACCGTCATGATCGGCCACGAGGATGGTATCCCTGCCCATGACTTCTATTCCGGCGACATTGAGCTTCATTGTTCCCTCATCGGAAAGGATAAAGCCTTCGGGCCTTATACCGACCTTGACTTCCTTATCTTCCTTGACCCTGATATCGGTAATGAAGTCTTCGCCTATATAGACCTTGCCGCCTTTGATTTTTCCGTCGAATACGTTTATCGGAGGAGTTCCCAGGAACTTGGCAACGAAAAGGTTGACCGGCTCATCGTATACGTCCTGGGGAGCGCCTATCTGATTAACTATACCGTCCTTCATAACGACGATGAGGTCGGAGATGCTCATCGCCTCCTCCTGGTCGTGCGTTACGAAAAGAGTGGTTATCTTCGTGCTGGTCTGTATCCTTCGTATCTCTTCCCTGGTCTGTATTCGAAGTCTCGCATCGAGATTCGACAGCGGCTCATCCAGAAGGAGAACCCTGGGCTGCTTGACAAGGGCTCTGGCGATGGCGACACGCTGCTGCTGACCGCCGCTCATCTCCCTGGGCTTTCTTTCCATGAGCTCGGAGATCTGAACGATCTTGGCAGCCTCCTCCGCCTTTTTATTCATCTCTTCCTTGGTAAGCTTCTGATCTCCCTTGAGATTACCAAGAGGGAACATGATGTTCTTACGGACGGTCAGGTGAGGATAAAGTGCATAGCTTTGAAAGACCATGCCGACTCCCCTTTTCTCCGGAGGCTGATCTGTCACATCCTCATCATCGAAGAAGATCTTTCCCGACGTGGGTTCCTCGAGTCCGCAGATAAGGTTCAGAGCCGTACTCTTTCCGCATCCGGAAGGACCCAGGAGTCCTATGAGTTTTCCGTCGGGTATCTCGAAAGTAAAATCGTTAACGGCCACCACGTCGGCGCCGTTTTTGTCCCTGCTTTTAAATCTCTTGGTAAGATGTTCAAGTCTTATCTTCATGGCCCTGCCTCCGATTGTTACCTTTATATTTTAAAAATAGTTATATATCCTTTTTGTGTCAACATAGCTGTATAATATATCCGTAAAAAATCTTTGAAAAGAGGATGTGCGGATGAGTAAGAGCGGATATAAGACCATTGACAGGATGATCTGTTTTCTGTCATTTATCTGTGCAGCCGTTCTTTTCTATTTTATTTCTCCGGCAATCGCAGCCGGGGTCCTTCTGATATCTTTTACCGTTCTTATACCGAAGGTCGAAGTAAAAGCCATCAGGTCTTTCTCCGTTCCCGAATGGTGCCTGGCATTCTTCTCTTCGGCTCTCCTTGCATGTTCCGTCAACACCTTCGATGTCCACCCTGCGACAGCGATCATCATACTTCTCGGTGTCCTCTGTGTTCCGTCGGCCGCTTTCAGCATCCGGTTCATTTCGGACCTTTCCCGGAAAGGCTTTTCCGCTAAGGATATCTCAAATGACAAAAAGGATACTTCACTGAGCATAAAGGAGACAGCTGTCCTCTTCCTGGGAAGCACTGCCGTGATAACGCTTATGTCGGCAAGTTCTCCTCTTTATCCGTTCAATTACTGGGATGACGCAAATATCTATCTCACAATCGGGCGGTGCATAAAACACGGTCTCGTGCTCTATAGAGATGCATATGACCATAAAGGCCCGACATTGTTCTTTATTCATGCCATCGCCGCGGTAATCTCCGAGAAGTCATTTCTGGGCGTATGGCTGATCGAGATAGCCGAGAACTTCTTATTCTGTCTTTTCGCATGGAAGATCGTCAAGATCTATCTGAAGCCTTCGTTCTTCACGATAATGACGGTACCCGCCATGCTGTCCCTTCTGTGCTTTCTCTCCTCTTTCTATTTCGGCGACAGTGCTGAGGAGATGTGCCTTCCGGTCCTGGCTGCGATCCTTTACATGAGCCTTAGATACACGGAGAGCGTTGACCCTCTTCCCGTATCCCACGCATTCATAACAGGACTTCTCACCGGATTCCTGTTCTGGCTCAAATATACGTTTTGCGGTATCGTACTGGGACTGGCCGTCTTCGTTATCATCGACATGATCAGAAGAAAGAAGATCGCCGAACTCCTTCGTACGGCCGCAGCAGTTACTGGCGGACTGGTTGCCTTTTCTGTTCCTATCATCCTTTACTTTGTGGTCAATAATGCAACGGATGTCCTGTTTACGACATATTTTTACAACAACATTACATACTATACGGCTATAGTTGATCATTCGGGATTGCTCTTCTCGGACGTGCCGGTGCTCGGATCGATGGTAAGGATGTTCAATCAGATGTCCTGGGATCTGGGAAGGGATACGGAGGGCTTTATCCTCCTGTTCATTTCAGGTGCAGCCATTATGGGGAGCAAAAAGAGGAGCAGGCTGCTGTTTTTTCTTTGCTTCGGATTTACGGCTTTGGGCATCTATATCGGAAAGACCGTGCTCTACTACTATTGCCATCTTCTCATGGCCTTTGTTCCCCTTTCTCTGATCCCCGTTATCATACTGATAACGAAGGCGGAGGGACTGTTACGGAAAAAGACCCGGCTCTCGGGCTTTATCGTCTCTTTCTTGCTTATCATTGTGATCCTGATGAATATCATTCAGTCGGCTAATTTCTTCTTCCTTACTACAGTATCAAAAGAGGATCTGCCGCAATATAAGTTCGCGGAGATAATAAACAGGCAACCGTCTGCTTCCATACTTAATTATGATGCCCAGGATATCGGTCTTTTTACATTTACCGGCAATCTACCGGCGAGTAGGTATTTCACCTACTATAATATCGACATGCCGGCGATAAAAGAGGAACAGCTTCGTCTCATCGATGAAGGCTTCTACGATTACATCGTCACGAGGAGCCCGGAATACGACTGGGAAGGCTATGAGATAGTAGCCTATGAACATTTCCAGTTCCTCGGCATATATAAAAAGCTCGTTGCCGATGACCTTTATCTTTATGCAAGGAGGTCAACTTGAACCTGAAGAACTCATCGTTTAAGAATTGGATCAGATCGGGTGTTACGGGATTCTTTGTCCTGATCTTCTCTCTGGTGGCACTGACCACCAAGTTTCCTGAATCCGATATATTGCTCATGGCAGGGATCAGTCTGGTCCTGACTGTCATTTCTGTATTGGGACTATATTATATCCTATCCCGAAAGAATGTCACAAAAGATCCCGTCAATTGGGAATACAAAGGCAACTATCCGTTCTCATTTATGGTGTCTTTCATTACCATAATGATCTTCTCCCAGTCTTCGCCTCTTTATCCGTTCAATAACTGGGTAGATCCGAACTGTTTTTTTACCGTTGGTTCCTGTGTGTTAAAAGGGCTGGTTCCATACCGGGACCTCTATGAACAGAAGGGTCCTCTTCTGTATTTTCTGCACACTCTTGCAGCACTTATCTCATCAGATACTTTTTTCGGCGTATTTATCATCCAGGTAATAAGCTGTTCTTTTGTTCACTTTTTTGCAATGAAGACAGCTGCTCTTTATACCAAGATAAGCAGGACCTCATACATTGCTTCAATACCTCTTTTATTTCTCTCTTTCTCCGTCATATCTTATTACTTTGGCGACAGTTCCGAAGAGTTCCTTTTCCCTTTCTACTCTGCTACTCTCTATATAATCCTGAAGGCAATACGAAAAAAGATCTATCCGTCAGTAAGGGAGATTATCCTGATCGGTCTGGGGGCTGCCTCAGCTTTCTGGATAAAATATACTCTTTGTGGGTATTTTGTGGCTGTTATCCTGTTTCTTATCATATTTGGCTTTTTTAGAAAAGAATATAAAAAGATCGCTTTTGCCGCTCTGTATTTCGGAGCGGTGTGCCTGGCGGTATCAGGGTTGATCCTTCTGTATTTCGCCACTAATCATGCCGTAAACGACCTTTTCACTGCTTATTTTTTCAATAATCTCCAGTATGGAGAGGTTACCGAAAACGTATCTATTTTAGGAAGGATCCCGTATACGATAACTCTTACTTTTATCCGTCTGGCTGATAATCTTTACTTTGCGGTAATGATACTGATAGCTTCTGTTGTCTTTATGCTGAAAGGAAAAAAAGGTGAATTACCTTTCTACCTCGGGGCTTTGTTCCTTACTGCACTATTTATCTTTATGGGAAGCTTTCAGGGATTCTACTATCCGTTTGCATTGGCAGTCTTTACGATTCCCGCATGGAGCGGAATTTTCATTCTAGCCGAAAAGATAAGATGCCTTCCGGTCACGGTAGCTTTAAGTACAGGTCTTTGCATATGTGCTTTTTTTCTCTCAGCCTCCACGCCGAGCATCCTTTCCAAAAGAGAAGATATGCCTCAATATATATTTGCGGAATATATAAACAGATCTGAATCCCCCACGCTGCTCAATTACAATTTCCTCGATCAGGGTTTTTATACGGTATCAGGCGTACTTCCCACCGAGAAGCATTTCTGTGAGCTCAATATTGATCTGGTAATATCCGAAGGGGCAGAGGCCAGGGATGCAGCTATAGAGCAGGGGCGTGTGGAATTCGTTGTTACCAAAAATGAAGAATTCGACTGGGATAATTACGAACTTGTGGCATATGCCGACTGGTCCGAAAAAGACTTCGATAACGAGTTGTGGTCAGACAGGTTCTATCTCTATCAGAGGATAGATTAAAGATCGAAAAATCCGATCTTTCTTCCGGCCATTTCCTCACAGGAAGCGATATAACCCGTGACATCCTTTATACAGGGACACCGTTCGAGCCTTCCTTCTTCAAAGATACGCTTGCTCATGCCGCCGGCACCGAAGGAGAGCACATCCCTTCTGTCGCTCATCATGGCAACATTATAGTAGCAGCCCTCTCCTGATGTAAAACCGGTATTCTCGAGTCCGTGTCCCGTATCCTTCTGGCGGTAAAGATAATATGGATGATATCCGTGAGCATAGAGCATCCTATACCCGTCAGATACCGCCCGGTCCGTATCCCCTCTTTCTCTGCTGAGGACATCTCCTCTTCCCATCAGGGCTCGTCTCTTCTTGTAGAGCGTATGTATAGTTATATCCTCAGGATCAAGTTTCAGTATCTTTTCCAGGCTTTCTGTAAAGTCAGTATCGTCCTCATATTTCAAACCCGCGATAAGGTCCATATTGACCGTATCAAAGCCGGCTGCCCTCGCTTCTTCATATGCTCTTACCGTGTCTTCGGAAGTATGTTTTCTTCCCAGCTTCCCTAAAGTCTCAGAATTCATAGTCTGCGGATTGATACATATCCTTGTAGCTCCGGCAGCCTTCATGGACTTAAGCTTTTGAGCATTAATGGTATCCGGGCGTCCCGCCTCGACAGTGAATTCTGTATCGCCTCCGATATGAAGGAGCGATGAGATGTTCCCGATAAGATAACCGAAAGTCCCGTCATCAAAGACTGTCGGAGTTCCGCCTCCGAGATAGACTGATGCCACCGGTCTTCTTATATACGGAGCGACCATGCTTATCTCTTTTATCACAGCTTCTGCATATGGTCTTAAGAGCTTCATGTGCTTTACGGCATCATTGGAGATAAAGGAACAGTATTCGCATCTGGACGGACAGAACGGAATTCCGATATAGATATTGAGGCTCTCTTCGCCATGCGTATTGAGTATCCTGGATTCTTCTACCGAAGTCTGCCACGCGAGAGCCGCCTTGTCTTCTCTCACAAGATACTTTTGTGTAAGAGATGCGGGATCCCCTTCTTCAGCTGCGACCAGAGTAGGCCTTATGCCGGTAAGACACCCCCAGGGAAAACTTGTCCCGGTGATCTTACACATAAGTATATAAAGATCTCTCTTGACCGATCTTTTGGGAACTACCGGCGGAAGCTCCGTACGTCTGGGGATCTCTCCCTTGATATATGCATAAGTATACCCGTGCTTATCGATCTCGCTGATCAACTCGATATCAGTATCCATAGAACAGGAGACAAGACCGTTCTCACGGTCTTCCCGGACAGGGCTTCCGAACAGCCTTAATATATCCGCTATCCCGTAGTAGTTGTCGTGACCTTTGAGGTAGACGTTAACCATCTGTATTCCCCGCTACATACATATAGTAGAATTCCACGAATACATTGGGCGGAACATGATAAGTCTCGGTGCCGCCCTCCTGACCGTTCGCCTCGAGAAAACCGTTGTTGACTTCCTCAGAGATCTCCTCGATCTTATCAGCCATAAATCGGTTATCTATATAATCCCAGTAATCAAAAGAAGCCCTCATATCCGTTATAACGCCTGAACACAGTTCATCAGCGTAATAATTCGGTATGGTATTACCGGTCGCGACGGCATAATCGCTTACTGTAGGATAGAGATTCTGAAAGATATAGTAATAGCCCGCATACTTAAAATCAGCACGATCCGAATGTATCAGAGCAAGTGCGGCGATTATGTTGGCGTCCGATTCTCTGGCATATCCCTTGGCGTGGATTATCTCGTGACAGAGAGTATGCGGAAAATCAAGAATATCCAGATAATCTGTATTGATGTTGGATTCCCCGAGAAAAGCATCATAAAAACCTACTATATGGGTACTGCTCCAGAGATTGCTCAAAGATACTGCTTTGGCCCTTATGAAAGTACTGCTCATATCCATTCCGTATGTATACGAAAAAGAATCAAGAAGGATATTGGCATCGGTCACACATTGTTCGTACGAGGAAGAAAGATGGGCAACTCCTGCATAATCCTCTCCGAGTTTCTTACGGTTCTGAACCATTCCCATATATGCCCAGTTTAAGACTGTAAGATACTCGTCAAAAGGTCTTTCGGCTTCATTTTGAAGTCCTATACCGAGCCTGACATAAGCAGGTGTCCTTTTAAAGTTTATCCCGTGCATCAGATGATAGATCCCTGACAGCCAGATCGCAACTACGAGAATGATGACTATGACGTTCAGAACATGCTGGGGGAATCTGCGGTTCCCCTTTCCCGCGATATACAGGATAGTCCTGACTATTGCCGTAAAGATAAGGATCACTCCGATCACAGTTCCGGTAAAAACGATCATCTCGGTTACCGAACCTATGGCAATACCTGTCAGGATATTCCCGGGAAGTGCTACCCATTCAAATACATATTTACAGTAAAGATCGGCAAGATTTCTGTCTATTACCTCCGGGATCAGGAAATTCACGGCATAGATCATAAAGATCAGAAAAGCTAAGAAAACAACACAGGAGATCTTCACCTCCAAAGAGAGTTTCCCGTTCTTCTTGCCGATCGGTCTCATTCAGATCTTACCTGCGATCTTAAAGATCAACCATAGAATACCGTAACCCACTACCTGATGAACAAGATAGATAAGAAGAGAATGCCTCCCCAGAAATTCAAGAGGCCTTGTAAACTTACGGATAACTTCGCTTCGATCCGGAAACAGAGTCTTTTTCTCACTGTAAAGGATCCTTCCGACCGAACTTCCTATAAGAAAGACACCTGCCCACGGTATCAGAGGCATATAATCAGCCATAGCCGGTTCCCCGTCAACCGTTATCCCGAATATCAGGAGCGGCAGTTTGTCCGACGAATAGTCATACATATGGATATTATTATTCAGAAGAACTATATAAATACCGGTCAGAGCCAGTATCAATGTAACGGCATTACTTGAGATACGCGTCTTCTTCTCGATCAGATCGACCAGGGCATATATGATTATCGATACTGCCAGTACATGAAGGACATTAAAAAGGATAAGTATATATATATCCGTGAATCTTGTGATCAGTGACGTTACGACCGTAAATGCCAGAGCAACTGCAAGAAGCTTCAGACCGCGTTTGAAATTGTTCCTTGACATCGAACAGCATATCCCCGACAGAGATACGAACAGTCCGGTTATTATGGGATGAACAAATACCCAGAACCATGAACTCTCAAGATAAGAGAAGATATCCTGTCCGAATTCATAACGGACATCATAGCTCAGATGCATGAATACCATCATTATGATGGCCACGCCTCTTAAAAGGTCCAGTTCGAAGGCTCTGGTCTTATTATCTTTCATTCTCGTCTCCGGCGAGACATGCGCCGATCGCTGTGGCATACTCCGCATTCTCGGGAATGATGATATTTACGTCATAGAGATTACCGAACAGCGACAGATACATCCTGCACTGCTTCAATGTTGTCAGCTGACCGGTAAATACGACATCCTTACAGCCGCAGTTACGCGAAGATAATACTGCCATCGTTCCGATGGACTGATATACGAGATTAAATACTCCGGCTATCTTCTCCTGCTTCGACAGATCATCTTCTGCCTTTCCGAAGTTACTGGCCGTAACATCCATGGGTAACCCGGGGATCTCAGCCTTCGATATATCACCTATCGTCAGATCTACTTTCCTGATATCCGCATCGAAGGCCACGTCTGACAGTTTCTCAGGATCTTCGATCCCGACCATTGCATTACAGAGTCCAACGATCGTTCCTCCGCCTACGCCCGAACCGATGATGTGACGGACATGGTCATAAGAAGCATCAAGATATGCTGTACCGGTTCCCATACTGACAACGACAGCACGGTCAAGTCCGGATATATAGAGTCCGCCAAGTCCTGTAGAAAGGAACTCCGTTATGATGACAGTCTTGATCCCCAGAAGATCTCCGTCGGGAAATGCTGCCCCCACGCCTGTTATATTGACCCGGTCGATATCTTTGACCGACAGGGAATTATCGTTAATAAGCTTACCCAAAGCACCATATGCGGATGTTACAGGATCATCAGCCTTGATTATTTCTTTGTATATTACCTTATGTTCCTTCATCCCGACGATCTTGGTAGTACTTCCGCCGATATCAAGTCCCACTGTTATTCCCATAAGAGATCTCACCCCTTGCCTTAGTTGTCCCTATATATTACTTTAAAAGGCAAAAAAATACCATCCGTTTTACCGGATGGTATCTTTATAGCTTTGATCATGACAATTTTACGTTGCTGTCATTATGATCACCTGATCGGTTGGTGTACCGGATATACCGGCAATGTCACCTAACGAACTGGCTCCGGCAGGGAATGTCCTGGATTGACCTGTAGAAGAAATACTGACGGCCGTCTGGCTGCTAAACATATCTGTTGTATTACCATGCATAGGCAACCACATCGAACTGGTGTAAGAGGACTGCAACGTGCCGGGATTAGTATAATTATCTATTACATAGATTGTATATTTCAGCAAATACTGGTTGTTTGTGCTTGTAAAAGATACATCCGTTATATATATTCTCCATTTCTGGTCTCCGGCTCTGTTTGTCATCTGCTCCAGAGTAAAGATAGGTGAATATGTAGGACTGTTTCCTTCGCCACGGACTATAGCAGAATCTGCATCTCTTATGCAATATGATACTTTCTTGTCTTCCAGAGAATTGATCATCTGCCAGTCTCTGAGGATAAAGTTCTCAAGAGCCTGAGAATATAAAGCAGCATAGTCTGTAGAATCGTTATTATTATATGTTCTGTAATATGTATCCTTTGTAGCCCAAATCAATGAAGCGAATAATCCCGAAATAAGGACTATAATAGCTATGGAGAGCATCATCTCGATAAGAGTAAAACCCTTCTTATTCTTCCGTTTCATTGTCCATCCTCCTGATTTCTTATGGTGCAAGTGCGTTATAGTCTGTCAGACGCTATAATCTAAATCGTTACCGTTAAATGCTCGGCGCAGGTGCTACATCGGCTGTATGACAGACTGTACAATACCATCCCCTACCAATTTCAGCTCCGGTAGTAGCGTTTCTGACTATGGCATGTCTTATTGTATACTGACCTCTTGCAGAGCATCCGGGATGATCACATACATATCTCGCTGCGTAGAAAAAAGATGTCCTGTTTGCCGAATAACTCTGGGAAGAATCCGTCGAGTTATAGCTCTCGGATGCATTTTCGAGTACATTGGCACCGCCACTACTCGACATCGTAAATCTCCAACCTGCTATGCGGTATGAAGGGTTAGTGACATCAGTAACGTTGGCAGCAAAAGTCAATCTGACACCGGCATCACCTATAGTAACATCACTGTCGCCGGCCAACTGTCTATATCTGTTATTAGCAGTATCAGTGGTGTCACGGGCTGACATGCCGGAATAAGTAGACATCTTCTGAACAGCTGCCTGATAATTGGTACCGCCTACTCTGGAATAGACTGAAGAGTTATGAGCCAGGTTCATCGTAGCAAGGAATCCCTGCATTATCATCAGAGAAGCAATAGCCATGATAGCTACAGAAAGCATTACTTCTACGAGAGTAAAGCCCTTTTTGTTATTTTTCTTCTTGAATATCTTCATATCAGTTCCTCCGATCAGAAATGGTATCCGGATAATTTTTCCTCATAAGCAGCGAAACCGTTCTGCATGGTCGAAAGACGCTCGCTGGCGGAAGAGTTCTTCGCCCTTACCGGTGCCATTATCTGAGATACATTAAGCATCAGTACAGCAGCCAAGATAACAACGATCGCTACAACTATGATCATTTCTACAAGAGTAAAACCCTTTTTGTTTTTTGATATTCTGAGCATGTGCACCTCCACTGCTTTTGAATCTAATAATCTATTTCAATTATACACAATTTTGTCAAAATTACAATACCAATTTGAACTTTTTGTGAATTGCCCGGAAAATGAAAAACGGGGAGGCATTTGCCTCCCCGTCATTACTCACTGATCTAACTCAGCTCAACTATTAAGCAGCGTCGATAGCGGAAACAGCAGCAGATACGGAGCTGTTGTGAGACTTAACAGAAGATGCTGCGTTTCTAGCTCTTGCGATGTAAGTACCGATACCCATAACAAGTACAGCTGCAAGGATAACGATGATAGCAATAACGAGTACCATCTCAATGAGTGTGAAACCCTTCTTAGACTTCTGAATCTTCTTCATGTTTTTTTCCTCCTATGAGTTTATTGAGTTTGTATCTTTAGTATAGCACCTTTTTTGTAAATTGCAATATGTTTTTTCATATTTTTTTCACATTTAGTTCGCAATTTCACAAATTTGCCAAACTATCAGTCAAATACGAGCTCCGTCTCGGTTGTAGCACCGTTCGTAACTCCTCCTACTACGTCATCTCCGACGAGTCCAAGTACTCCGGGAAGTCCGTTCTCATTCGCTGCGATCAACGAATTGAATACGGAAGAAGAATAGTATGTAGCAAAAGGCATGTCCTCGCTGATCTGAGGGATCATTACATGATACCATGCGCTGTTCTCATCAGTTACGATGTAAGGCATTCCGATGAATCCGGCATCAGTAGATATATTAGTATCGCCTGCCCATGCTGCATAAGGAGCATTTGACGAATTGGTCGATATCCTGTTAAGGAACGTTACCGAATAGAAATCGATCTCAGCTGTAAGGAGCATATGTCCGCCGGAATCGACTGCGGAGATCGAGTAGAGCTTGATAGCATCAGGATCTTCCGACTCGATATCCTTGAGAGCATTGATGAACTCATCATAACCGATAGCGCCCTCTTCGTTCCAGGGACCCGTTCTGGTCTCCATCATCTCGATCAATGTTTCAAGTGTCTCATAGTTAGGAATACCGTCTTCGATGATCGAATTTGTCCTGTTGTACTGAGGAATGTTAAATCCGTCAGTCGTCGAATATGTTACCGAGATCCTCTTGCAGACAAGCGAATCTTCCGAAGTCGATCCGTCAGGAAGTACAACTACAGGGAACGATATATCGGCTGAATTGAGACTTACAAGATAAGGACAACCGTTATCCTCGAATTTCTTTGTAACATACTGCTCAAGAACTTCTGTGTGGATCTGAGGGATGAATCTGTCCTCTTCAGATATGATATTGCTTCTTACCTGAGCGATCTCCACTCTGGCTGCATCATTGTTCTCTTTAAGAGCATCCAGATAATCAACTCTTGCCTGAAGCTCGTTTAACTGATTGATCTGATTCTGATAATCGTTATTGAGTGTCCTGATACCGAGAAGGTAGATAAAGAACAGGATTATAACAACGACCAGTGCGATCATACCGTATTTTTCTCTTGTACCGAGATTACCCATTACTCTTCACCTCCTTCTGTGATCTCTATAGAATCAACAGGTGTGTAATAAAGATTGATCTGTATATTCTCTCTTGCAACGCCCTCCAGAGCTCTCTCTCCGGTAGCAATAGACTGAACCATAGCCTCATCAACACCCAGACCGTTGATGGTGATTCCTGTCAGAGAATAGAATGTTCCGTTGTACTCATATGTACCGATACCATCATAATAATAGCTTGTGCCGGCTTCCTGTTTAACGGACTCGATTCCGCCAAGTGCAGCAACGGTATCATTGGCTGTTGTGAATCTCGCCAGAGAAACAAGGACTTCATTAGTAAGAGTACCTGTTACATCGATCTGATAGTATACATCCATTACATTATATGTCTCGGGAGCGGGAAGTGCATTCTCATCACCGGCATTCTCGGGAGCATTAGCAGCAGCAACATCCGAAGCGGTTACACCATAACTTACGGCACTGACTCTGTTTACTGAAATATCCGGAGGAAGACTGAATACATCACTCTCCTGGATAAGATGAACGATATTCATGGCCGAATAGTAATTGAATGTATAACCCGTGAACTTAAATGTCGTACCCGTAATCTCATAAGTCGATACATAAGTATCATTAGGGATATTGTCACCGAGTATATCAGCGACCTTTGTCTCAGCAGGATTCGTCTCATCCACGGTCTTTCTCATTTCAGAAAGAGCGTAATAATACTGATTGCACTCTGTAAGTTCAGCTTCAAGATCAGCCGCTTCACGCTCGATGGACTGATACTCCTCACTGTTAAGAAGATCATTAAGCTTGTTGATCTCCTTTGTCATAGCAGCATTACGGAAGATGCAGATGAACAACCAAACAACAAAGATACCTACTAATGCTACGAGGGAAACGACCAATACTCCAAGGAATTGTGCCTGTTTTCTCGCCGAAGCGGTAAATTCGTCGAAAAAGTTGATGTCTCTCTTCGCCAAGCCTTTTGCTGGTACTAAATTTGCCATCTTACTTTTCCCTCCTTAATCTTCACGGACCAGAGCGCCGCAGCAGTTAACGAACTGAGGCAGCATGAAGTCCTTGGGTCCGACTACGGAACTCAAAGTCCTGAGAACCTCAACCTGAGTGCTCAACTGACGTGAAAGCTCTTTGTCGATCTTCTTGTATCCGGCACCGGATCCATAAAGGAAACATGTGCTGATACTGTCGATGTGGAACTTGGAGATAGCAAACTGTGCCGTTCTCGAGACCGCATCTACGAGGCTCTTGAAATATGCATTGACTGCACTCTGAAGAGACGGAGTCTCCGCTACCGACTCATGCCATACATCGATATCCTCGACCGGAACTGCAAGATCCGCATCAGCCTTTGTGATGTTAAGCCTTCTGGACATTGCAGACTGGGAATCTCCGCCGCCCTGAAGCTTCTTCACGGACTCGGCAACCTGTCTTATGCTGTAGTGACCGAACTGCAGTCTTCTGGAAAGTACCGGGAATCCCTTATCAAGGATAGTGATCGTGGTTGTCCTTCCGGAAAGCTCAATAAGAAGAAGAGTGGACTGGTTAATGTTGACATTGCCGTTGGCAATACCGCTCTGGAAGAGTTTCCTTACAGCGTTGGGGTTGGTATCCATAGCAACAGGCGTAAGATCCATGTTTTTAAGGAATTCCCTGAACTCTGTAACCGTATCGGTAGGAATAGCCGTAGCTCTGACCTGGATCTTGTCGGCATTTGTCTCTGCGTCCTTTGTGGTACCGTAAACGATATAATCAATGATCATATCCTTATTGTTACCCTGACCCATGACCTCATACTTGACCATGTCCTTCATCTGCTCGGGCTTAACCTTGGGAAGCTCGAGATCTCTTGTGTGCATAAATGCACCCTCTGTTGTGATGACAGCATTCTTGCTCCTGATATCGAGCTTGGCAAGAGCATGCTTCATAGCCATAACAACACCAAAATTATCTGTTATCGCGCCATCCGTGATCGCATCTGTTTCCAGCGGGACTACGCCGACCTTGTCAAGCATTACGATACCGGTCTTGCTGTTATAGGTACCGACAGCGAGCTTGAGGTCAGAACTGGACATATCGACTACAAGATTCTGTGCGCCTTTTCCAAATAAATCCATTTATTTACTCCTTTCGTTTCCTGTAATTTACTCGACGTACTGAGCCATCGTGAAGATAGGCATTGCAATGGCTCCGACCGTAGTACCTACAAGGATTGCCATCAATATGAGCATTACGGGCTCAAGTGCCGCCGTCATCTTTGCTGTGGCGTTGTCCGCTTCATCCTCGAAGAAATCCGCTGCCTTATCAAGAATGGTATCAAGAGTACCGGATTCCTCACCGATAGCCGTCATGGCGTAGATCATGGGAGGGAATTCGGTGATGTTCTTGATCGACTTGGAAAGAGAAGTACCCTTTCTGATCTCGATCCTGGCATCAGCGAGCTTCATCTCAAGGATCTTGTTGTCAAGAGAAGCAGCCGTGATCTCAACAGCCTGCAGTACGGAGATACCGGACTTCAGAAGTGTCGATACTGTTCTGGTGAAACGGGACGCAGCTGTCATCTTTGTAGCCTTACCAACTATAGGCATGGTAAGCATGAGCTTTGCCCAGGTGATCGAACCCTTTTCCGACTTCTTCCAGAAATTGAAACCGAATACGATAGCCGTTACAACGATAATATAAATATACCAAAAGTGAACCAGCGAGTCGGATACCGCCATGACCGCCCTGGTCAATGCCGGGAGCTCACCACCCAGATCATAGATAGTCTGAGCGATACCGGGAACCAGGAATGTAAGAAGTCCGACCGTGATACCGATGGTCAGGAAGAAGAGGATCTTCGGGTAGACCATTGCGGCAGAGATCTTGTTCTTGAGTTTTGCTTCCTTCTGGAAGTGCTCGGCCAGTCTGTTCATGATCTCGTCAAGTCGTCCGGATTCCTCACCGGCACTGACCATACTGATCATGATCGCGGGGAGAACATCCTTCTGGTCCCTAAATGCCTCGGAAAGAGTCTTACCGGACTGGATAGCCTCGTAGATCTCACCTACGCAGTTCTTTGCTCTCTTGGTGTCAACCTGCTGGTATAACATATCAAGGGATCTTATGATCGTGATACCCGCTGACAGAAGGGATGCAAGCTGACGGCTGATCATAACGAGTTCCTTGGTCTTCAGCTTCTTGCTTCCGACCTCCATATTCATTATGCCGCCGCCCTTATCAAGCTCGATCGAGGCAATATACTTGCCCTCGCCTTTAAGCTTCCTGGAGGCATCAGCGATGCTCGAAGCATCTATGACACCGGTAGTCTTCTTTCCGGCGCTATCGAGGACCTGATATCTGAAATTAGCCATATATCATATTCCTCCTAATTAGTCTCGATTACTGGAAATCAAGATCACCGAACAGCGGGCTGTTGGCGAGATTTCCCGTATTGTTGATATATCTCTTGAGAGCATCCGTATCACGCGCTCTCTCGATAGCTGTCTCTCTGGAGATTATCTTTCTCTTAACGAGCTCGGCAAGATAATAGTCCAAAGTACACATACCGTCGGCAATACTGGTCTCGATAGTACTGTCTATCTGATAGGTCTTACCTTCACGGATGTTGTTGGCTATAGCGGGATTGGTGATCATGATCTCGAATGCGGCACATCTTCCTCCCATTATCTTCGGAACAAGAGTCTGACAGATAACGGCAATAAGGATAGACGAGAGCTGAACTCTGATCTGATCCTGCTGATGAGGAGGGAATACGTCAATGATACGGTTGACCGTATCGGATGCACTTGAGGTGTGAAGTGTCGAGAGAACAAGGTGACCTGTCTCGGCAGCGGTAATCGCCGTACCGATAGTATCAAGGTCTCTCATCTCACCTACGAGGATTACATCGGGATCCTCACGGAGAGCCGCACGAAGAGCATTTGCAAACGAAAGGGTATCTTCGTGAACCTCTCTCTGATTGATCATGGCTTCACCATGCTGATGCAGGTACTCGATAGGTTCCTCAAGTGTCAGGATATGACACCTCTTTACACTGTTGATATGTCCTACCATCGCGGCAAGCGTTGTCGACTTACCGGAACCCGTGGGGCCTGTAACGAGGATAAGTCCTCTGGGCTTCAGGGCAAGATCCTTGAAGAGAAGAGGCAATCCCAGTCTCTCACAGGTAGGGATATCGTTTGTGATCGTTCTGGCTGCCAGAGTATAGCATCCGCGCTGCTTATAGACATTACATCTGTAACGGCTTACGTCAGCTACAACGTAGGAGAAGTCGATCTCGCCGCGCTCGTTCAAGAACTGCTGTCTGTTCTTATCGAGCATAGACTTACAGAGATACTCGGTGTCAGCTGCCGTCAGGATCTGATTGCTGATGGGCATAAGCTCACCGGCAACTCTGATCATGGGAGGCAGACCGACCGTGATGTGGGTATCAGAGGCCTTACGTCTGTCAGCTTCTGCCAGGATGGCATCCATGTTCAAACTGAATTCTTCCACTTATATTTCCTCCTTTTATCAATCGATTGTATATGCAACTCTCGTCATCTCGCCGGTCGTCGTAATTCCCTCCATGACCAGCGCGGCTGCAGAGTCTGCAAGCATCTGGGTACCTTCCTTAACGGCAAGGATCCTCATCTCTTCTTCGCTTGCTCTCTTCTCAAGCAAAGTCTTCATTCCCGATGTCATTATAACGATCTCATGGATAGCGATACGCCCCTTGTATCCGCTCTCGTGACACTCCTGGCACCCTTTGCCCTTGTAGAGCTTCTGTCCGGGTTCGAGCTTCATCTTCTCTCTCTCGTTATCATCAGGTTCATAGGGTTCACGGCAGTTCGTGCAGATACGGCGGACAAGACGCTGGGAAACAACTCCGACCAGAGCAGACGATACCATGTAAGGCTCAATGCCCATATCGATAAGTCTGTTGATGGAAGAAACAGCATCGTTCGTGTGGATAGTACTGAAAACAAGGTGTCCCGTGATAGCGGCTCGGCAGGCGATCTCAGCTGTCTCGCCGTCTCGGATCTCACCGACAAGGATGATATCGGGGTCCTGACGGAGGATGGATCTCAGGGCGCTCGCGAATGTCATTCCGGCCTTCGCATTGACCTGTACCTGATTGAGTCCGGGGATCTTGATCTCGACGGGGTCCTCGACCGTGATGATATTGGTCTCGGGACTGTTCTTCTCCGAAAGGAGAGTATAAAGTGTTGTTGTCTTACCTGAACCTGTGGGGCCCGAGATAAGACAGATACCCTGAGGTACCATTATGATCTTGTTGATAAGGGCATTATTGTGATCGCTGATGCCAAGATACTTACGGTTAAGGTTACCGTCGTTCTTGGCCAGGATACGGATAACGGTCTTCTCTCCGTAGATAGTGGGAAGTATGGATACACGCATGTCGACTTCCTGACCGTTGATCGTTGTCTGGATACGGCCGTCCTGAGGGATACGCTTCTCGGCGATGTTCATTCCGCCAAGGATCTTGATCCTGGTCAGTATAGCGTCTCTGGCATTTACGGGGTTACTCATTATCTCCTGCATAACGCCGTCGATACGGATCCTGACTCTGACACGGTCTTCCATGGGCTCGATATGGATATCCGAAGAACCTGCCCTGATGGCATATTCGATCATGGAGTTAACAAGTTTAACGACAGGAGCACTGTTGACCTGATCGGCAACCTCGGCGTCAAGGCCCTCGATCTCGTCCTTACTGAAGTCGGCGTCGAGTTCCTGGGCGGCCTTCGTGGCGCTTTCCCTTCCGTAGTTGACCTTGACACAGTCAAGAATACCAGTCCTCGTAGCGAGCATCAGCACGATCTGATATCCGGTATGGAACTGAAGATCGTCCTGAACAAAGATGTTCAGCGGGTCATCGATAGCGACTACCAGGCGGTCATCATCAAAGCCGATAGGGATCAGCACATTCTCGGTACAGTATTTCTCATCCAGAAGAGCAGTGGCCTTCGGATCGACATCGATCGTGGAAAGGTCAATGATCGGATAATCATACTGGCTTGAGACTGCGCGGAGGATATCGAACTCTGACATGAGACCCATCTCGGTGATAACTTCTCCGAGACGCTTGCCGCTCTCCTTCTGAACACTTAATGCTTCAGCGAGTTCGGCAGCGGTAAGGAAACCGCTTTCAATGAGGATGTCTCCTAATCTCTTCATTGTTGCCTCCAAAAAAATAGACTCTTAGAAGGACAGGTCATGCCCGAAAATGAGCATAATCCACCCCAATATATGTTTAAAACTATACAACAGCCCTCGTAAAAATACAAGTTTTTTTATCTTTTTTATAGCGCCCGGACGTTACAAATATGTTATATTATCAAAGAAAGGAAGGTCATTATGGATCCCGTAAATGTAATTTATATTTTATATTGTGTATATGCTTTTCTGTTCGGAATAGTTATCGGAAGCTTCCTGAATGTCGTGATCTACAGGCTCCCTGTAGGCAGGACGATCGCCAAAGGTCACTCGATGTGCATGACATGCGGTCATAACCTCGGGCCCCTGGATCTCGTGCCTCTGTTCAGCTGGCTCTTTCTTAAAGGCAAATGCAGATACTGCGGTGCTCCCATCGCATCAAGATATGCCAAGATCGAATCGCTCACGGGCATCATCTTCCTCATAAATGCACTTACGCATCTCGATGCGGCATTCATATTTGTCGATATGTCGGCGTTCTTTATCTGTCTTTTCCTGATCAGCGTCATATACAGTCTCTGTTTCTGTACTCTCATCTCCGCCATGATGATCTGGTACGATACGGAAAAGAGCTTTTGGGCACTCTCGATCCTTCCGCTGACCGGTAATATACTGATAGCTCTACTCACTAGTGCCGCTTTTGGAAATATCGCATCGGGGATTATCCCTGTTCTCATCAACCTCGGATATATACTTCTTTTCATCATTATCCAATTCCTTCTCGGATACCTTATCAAGCACGACTACAAGATCACTGATCTTAAGAGCGACATTACCATCTCGTCACTGTTTACCATGAACTGTTTTCTCAACGACAGTGCCTTATGGTACAATAATATGTCCCTGATGATCATCGGAACATCTGTTTTCGCGATCATCTACAGCCTTTTCAATAACCTTACAAAGGGAAAGAAGGCCAACAGATACAAAATGATACTTGCTCTTGCAGTCATCGTGATATTCTCGGTTGCAAGATTCTTCGTTTTGAAAGCTGTATATAATACGTAATTAAAGAACCTACGGAGGTATTTATGTCAGGTCATTCCA
>JAFZWN010000130.1 GCA_017617295.1 Clostridiales bacterium
CTGACGGTCAAGATGGGGTTTGACAGAGCAGGCTGATACCATTTATGAAGACGAAGCTCGCTAAGATAATATTTAAAGACGTTACAGGCGCGAATGAATCAAATCGCGTGTCTTTTATCGTCAGGATAAATTCCATGATGATGTGTATCTATTTCATCATCTGGATAGCCGTCTTCAGCATTTCCGCCAGATATGCAAATGCGGGTACATGTTTCCTGGCGTTGTCAGCATATGCCGCTTCAACTTATCTTACATACAAGGACAAGAATAAATGGGCGTTGCTGCTCTACAGTGCTGTCACGACGATGTGGATGTTCCGTTTTGTCATCTCGTGGGGATGGGAATGCGGTATCCAGCACTTTGTATTTGTTCTTCTGGTATTGGTTTTCGTCGGCACATATATATCCACAAAGGAAAAGATGCTGGCGAGCATAGCAGTCTTCTCTATAAGAATGCTGCTTTACTTATGGCATATCACGCACGAACCGATGGAGATCCTTTCGCGCAGGATGTCCGTAACTTTCCAGATCATCAATATCGTTTCGATCTTCCTGTCATTGATCGTCATATTGAATATCTTTACCCGCGACAAGCTCGCAACTGAAGCCAAGCTTGCGCAGTATAACCGCCAGCTCAAGGTTGTTGCCGAACATGACCATCTGACCGGGCTCCTTAACAGGAGAAGCGGTATGGCTGATACTGTCTCAAAGATAATGAGCGGCAGCCTGTCGACCGGAATGAGCATAGCGATCGGTGATATCGACCATTTCAAGAAGATCAACGACACATACGGTCATGAGGCCGGAGATGAAGTCCTTAAGACCCTGGCGAAGCTCTTCGACGGATACATGAGCGAATACGGAATCGCGATCAGGTGGGGCGGCGAGGAGTTCCTTTTTGTGTTTGACGATGTGAACCTTGATGATGCCTTTGTCGCGCTTGACGGCTTAAGGCTTAAGATCTCTACGCTGGAGATCGTCTGGAAGGGTGAAATGATCCCTGTAACCATGACTTTCGGAGCAACTGACATTAACGTCATGTGCTCTTCCTCAGATACGGAACTCGATATCGAGAACCGCATAAACGAGGCTATAGACGACGCTGACAAGAAACTTTACATGGGCAAGGAGAGCGGCCGAAATAAAGTCGTAATCTGATTCTCTTTTTTCTACAAAATCCCGGACCCGTGTGCTATAATCTGTTGGAAATTCCGTAGCAAGGGAGGTGATTTTATGACACGAAGCGATTCTGACAATCCCCGATCGCGATTACGCACCATAAAATTCACCATCCAGGGAGATTTGCTATGGAAGATATGGCATCCGTAAAGGAAGAGCTTATCAGCCTTCTCGAAGAGAAGCGCTATAAAGAACTCCGCTTAAAACTATCAGATATGATGGAAGTTGATATCGCTTCCATCATGGATTCATTGGAGAATGAGGACTCTCTTAAGATTTTCCGAATTCTTCCCAAAGCCATGGCTGCGGACGTTTTCGCCGAGCTTGAGGTTGACGACCAGAAATACATCATCATGTCACTGTCCACAAACGAGGCATCGAACATCATCGATAACCTCATGGCGGACGATGCTGCTGACTTCCTCGAGGAAATGCCGGCCAACGTCGTTAAGAGGATCCTTGCGAACGCAAGCCCCGAGCAGCGAAAAGACGTAAACCACCTTTTGAAATACCCCGATGATTCCGCCGGATCTATAATGACGGTCGAGTATGTTGACCTTAAAAGGGACATGACTGTTGCAGATGCCATCCTGCGCATCAGAGAGATCGGCCTTGATGCCGAGACCACAAATATCTGCTACGTTCTCGATAAAAAGAGACTCCTGGTCGGCACCGTTGCCCTCAGGTACCTGCTCATAAGGCAGCCTGATGAAGTCATCGGTGACATAATGAATGACAACGTCATCTCGATCAAGACTACGGATGACCAGGAAGAAGCAACCCGCTTATTCCAGAAATACGACTTTACCGCGATGCCCGTTGTGGACAATGAAGACCGTCTGGTCGGCATCATTACGGTCGACGACGTCATGGACATCATGGAAGAAGAGGCCACCGAGGATATCGAGAAGATGGCGGCTATCATCCCTGACCAGACGGACAGGCCGTATCTCAAGATCGGAGTCCTCGAAACATTTAAGAGCAGGATGCCCTGGCTTTTGTTCCTTATGGTATCCGCGACCTTTACCGGAGCGATAATCACAAGGTATGAGACTGCTCTGGCAGCATATGTCACGCTGACTGCCTACATTCCCATGCTGATGGATACCGGAGGAAATGCCGGTTCACAGGCAAGCGTTTCGGTCATACGTGGACTTTCGCTCAGGGAGATCCAGTTCGGCGACTTCTTTAAGGTTCTCTGGAAGGAAGCGCGCGTTGCGGCTGTCTGCGGCATAGTCCTTTCTTCTGCAAACTTCGTTAAGCTTATGCTTTTGGATAAACTTCCGATGAATATCGCGGGAATCATATGTGTAACGCTCGTTTTAGTCGTTATTTTCGCGAAATCCATCGGCTGTACGCTCCCTATGGTCGCTTCAAAGCTCAAGCTCGACCCTGCGGTAATGGCGAGCCCTCTGATCACCACGATCGTTGACGCCGTATCGCTTTTGATCTATTTCGGCCTTGTAACGCATCTGCTCTCCATAGCGGTTTGATAAAGGAAATCTGAACGAATTTGTGTTGAAAAGCATACCTTGCTTTTATATAATAACAATTCGGAAACTTTTATTTATTCCACCTACAAATTCCTTGAAAGGAAAGGAGAAATACACATGATTTATTCAACAGAAGTCAAGAACATGTGCTCTGTTCATCAGGGTGTTCATCACGGTGC
>JAFZWN010000131.1 GCA_017617295.1 Clostridiales bacterium
CGTTACGGCAAAAGGATAATGTCATCCTCTCTCGTTCACGAAAGTATTGACCCGGTTCTGTATGATCTCCATAGTTCGTTCGATCGTCCTCTGCCCGGCAAAATAAGGCTGTATCTCTTCCCTGACGATGATCTCGACCGCCGCATCTGTATGACGGAGACCGGATGCGTTTATTATGTAGCCGTTCATCATCTCGACCAGCTCATCAGGATCAGCATCAGATAACGGATACCCGTAATCGGAAAGTTCCTTGGCGGTATAGAACTCGCACAAAGCTTCATATCTCATGTTATGGTCTTCTGCAAATCTCCTGCAGGCTTCTTCCTGGGCATTCCTGTTAAGTGATATTCCGGAATATCTCGCGAACAGCTCCTGGTATTCGTCACTGACGAGCATCCTGACAAACCTTCTGCATGCATCGGGAGAAGACGTCCCCGCAGAAACTGCGATCGACTGACAGACATCGACCATCAGTCCGCGCGGATAAGATGACGGGAATCCCATTATGCACCGCTCGTCGATCTGACCATCAGTTACCGACAAAAGAATCTTGCCGGAGCAGATCTTTACAAAATCAGAGGCAAAAGGATCCTCATCACCGGGCATCCAATACTGAAGTATCTGCCTTTCTTCGATCTCATCGGGAAGTATCAGACCGTTCACGAATGCGGCAGCATCGGCAAAATCCTGATTGTTGTAGTCATAACCGCCGTTTACGCAAAAAGTATCGCTCATCTGCGACAGGCATGTACAAAGGAAAGTAAGTCTTGTCATGCGGTTGGGATCGCGGCCGTTGCAGGGGCCGTTTATATATTCTGTGTAGGTATTGTAGTCAAACCCGATCTGATCTCCCGTATCGGCCCTCGACGCAACGATACCTTCGAGTCCGAAAGCCAGCGGCACCTGGTAAAGGCACCCGTCACGAAGCGACAGATCGATTATATTGTCATACACGTCGGCGGCTTGAGCCTCCTGCCGGAGATCCAGCAGCATAGCCGGATCATCGAGCTGGGGAAAATCCATCGCCCCGATGATAAGGTCAGGTCCCTCTCCGGCCATAAGATCTATCGAGAGCTGGCTCATCATGGCAGCTTTTACAGCCAGATCATATGATTCGTCATCCATGTCCTCCTCGAAAATGACCTCCTGACTGACAGTCTCATACCTGTAACGCGGATCCATCATGATGAACGAATCGGTACTTTCCGCATTGAACCTTCTTATCGCCTCCGCCATCGGATACGAGATATTCTCCAAAGAAGCAGCCGATATGACTGTCTGCCCGGCATGCGGATTAGTATCCGACTTTGTAAGTATCACTATCTGAGTATCATATCGGTCAAGCTCGGCACATCCCGTAGTATTCTCGATATATAAGTCCTCGCGGAAGACTGAACCTGCAAATATTATCTTATCGGAAGATGCCTTAATTACCTTCATGTAAAGGACATCGAACCTGTTGATATCACAGTCATCAAAAGAAAGGTACTGCGTTACCCTCTGCCCCTCGATGTCGATCATCTGTATGCCGTCCATGGTAACGCTGATATTTCCGAAGCCGTCGAAATACATATAGGATCCGAACTCCGGGATATCCGTGATCCAGGAAAGCTCGCTGATGCTGTCAAGACGCGCGACATTCCCGCTGACTGCGTCAACATATATATATGTATCGGTAAAAGAAAAACTCGTCGTATTAAAGACGAACTTTCCGTCGCCAAGATAAAGATATCCTTCCATAAAGGCTATCGACAGCCCCGGGATGCATTCGCTCAACACATAATAATCCTCATTCCCTTCGGGTGATACTATCCTTAAGTGATAATCATTCGACCCGTCTCCCGGAGATACGGCGAAGACACCGATATTGTAGCCGTCCGCGGTATAATGGCTGACCTCGGTCCTGTAATTGGCATATTCCTGTGCAAAGCCGGCCTCGTTCATGTCTTCTTCCGATACGACGCTTCCCGATACGGGATCGAAATACATATATGAATGACGGCAGACGTACGGCGATGAATAAGTCTCGATGTTATAGACCGTAAGCCTGATAAGATCGCCTATCGGAACCTCCGCCTGGATATACATGCCGCTAATGTCGGGATCGTAATCCATTACAGCCTGATACAGGTCAACATCATAAAGATACTCCCCGTCCGTGTCATATACGCTCAACCATAACTCGTAACTGTTCGGACTGTATCTGGACGGAGAGCTCATATATACACCTTCGGAACATAATACTATCCTGTCATTTATGCATCCGAGTGCCTGAGCGGTCGTATACTCGAACTCATGCACATCGAGCGGGTTCGGTACTTCCGTGATCTTTCCGTCATACCACGGCATATCGTCGGTAATGACTTCAGGAAGTTCGCTCACGGATGCCTGCGGTTTCTTTTTCCCGCATCCCGTCACGCCAAAAACCGGAATAACAAATAAAGCAGCCGCCATGCATGATGCGGCTCTTATAAGCCATCGTCTCATATATACCTATCTCCTTTTCTTTTCCGTATATTGAGATTAACACAAAGTCAGGGATCAGATTATCCAAAATATCACATAGCGATTTGTAAATAAAATAAAGAAACAAAAACGCCCGTAAGAGCGTATCTTACAAGCGTTTGATGTTAGTTGGTGGGCCTTCAGGGACTCGAACCCGGGACCTACCGGTTATGAGCCGGGTGCTCTAACCAACTGAGCTAAAGGCCCGCATAAAATGCTTAGTTAGTTTATATAAAAGTACGTTTCAAGTCAAGAGTTAATATGCCTGCGCCCCTTTCTCCGTAAAAAAGATCACCGCCTCTTATGGCAAAAGGCGGTGATTTCAAAAGATATAAGATAAACAAGATTACTTCGCCTGAAGATATCCCTTCTTATAGAGAAGTTCGGCCGTGAGCATTCCGCCGCCTGCAGCGCCTCTCAGGGTATTATGCGAGAGACATGCGAACTTGTAGTCGAAGATGTTATCTTCGCGAAGCCTTGCGACAGATACACCCATACCACCCTCGAACATGGCATCGAGCTTGGGCTGAGGTCTGTTGTCCTCGGAAAGGTACTGAAGGAAATGCTTTGGAGCATGAGGGAGCTGCAGTCTCTGTGCCTCGCCCTCGAAGCTGTTCCAAGCTTCGATCATCTCTTCGATCGTAGGCTTATTCTCAAACGATACGCTGACTGCAGCCGTATGTCCTTCCTGAACTGCGACTCTGTAGCACTGGGCGGAGATAACGGGAGCCTTTGCAAGCTCGATATGATCCCCCGCGAACTTACCCCAGACCTTCAGGGGCTCCTTCTCGCTCTTCTCTTCCTCGCCGCCGATATAAGGGATGAGGTTCTCGATCATCTCGGGCCACTGTTCAAAAGTCTTGCCTGCTCCGGATATAGCCTGATAAGTACAGACACTGATCTGCTTGGGACCGTACTTCAGAAGAGGAGTAATGGCGGGAACATAGCTCTGGATGGAGCAGTTGGGCTTAACTGCGATGAAGCCTCTCTTTGTTCCGAGCCTTGCTCTCTGAGAATCGATGAGTCCTGCGTGATCGGAATTGATCTCGGGGATGATCATGGGAACATCAGGCGTCCATCTGTGGGCGGAGTTATTGGAGATAACAGGTGTCTCGAGCCTGGCGATCTTCTCCTCAAGAGCTCTGATCTCGTCCTTCTTCATATCTACGGCGCAGAAAGTAAAGTCGACCTGCTCGCAGAATCTCTCTATATCGTCAGTGCCGAATACAACCATATCCTTGACATAAGAAGGCATGGGAACGTCGATCTTCCATCTTCCCTCACAGGCCTGCTCGTATGTCTTGCCGGCGGATCTGGGAGATGCGCACAAAGCAGCGCACTCAAACCAGGGATGATCCTCGAGAAGAGAGATAAATCTCTGTCCTACATAACCGGTTGCACCTATAACACCAACTCTTAACTTACTCATTTCTTATGTTGCCTTTCTTTTTGAATTGTCCTCGTATGGTGGACAATTGTTTTTGTATGACACACATCTTAGCACAACAACTTTGTTAATTCAAGTTGTATGTTAAAATATATGCAAACTCTACAAAAACACGCGAAAAGGGTATTCGGATGACTGATACTTTCCCCATTCTGGACCAATATTCCAATTATATGCTGGCGATCCTGGGGAGATCCGAACTCACCGTGACCGAGTATCTTTACGACCTTGTGACCTTCTTCCGTTTCTGGAAAAAAGACCGCGGAATGGTTTCTAAAGACACCCCCCTCGAGAATATAATGATAGACGACATAACGGTCAAGGACATTAACAGGATAACGACCGATGATCTCCTTGTATATCTTATATGGCTTAACAGGACAAAGAACCTGTCTGCCGGAAGCCGGGCCAGGAAGATCGCCTCCCTTCGGAGCTTCTTCAAGTACTGTCATTCCAAGAAGCACATCATAGATACGAATCCGGCTTATGATCTGGAGATCCCTAAGCAGCCGAAACGCCAGCCCAAATACCTGACGCTCGATCAGTCCACCGATCTTCTGAAGGCCGCTTACGAATCCCCGACCGAGAGTAACGAGCGCGACTACTGCATGCTTACGCTCTTCCTTAACTGCGGAATGAGACTGGCAGAACTGCGGGGCATCGACATCGACGATATACACGACACCACGCTGACCGTTATAGGTAAAGGCAATAAGGAAAGAACCGTTTATCTTAACAAGGCCTGTCTCGATGCCATCGCCGACTGGCTACCCAAGAGAGCCGAGATCAATATAAAGCCCGACCACAAGAAAGCACTTTTCGTTTCAAAGCGCGGTACCCGCATATCCGACGACATGATTCAGATAGTCATAAAGAGACTGATGCTTCAGGCCGGGATCGACACCAAAGTCTACTCGGTCCATAAGCTCAGGCACACAGCAGCAACACTGATGTACAAATACGGACATGTCGACATCAGGGCATTACAGATGATACTGGGGCATCAGAGCGTCTCGACTACACAGATCTATACGCACGTCGACGACGAGTCTCTCCAGAGTGCTGTCGAGAAAAATCCGTTGTCGTCTTTCGACCCGGATCAAAAATAAATACATAAAGGAGATACGCCATGAAAGTTGCATTTTTCGACACAAAACCTTATGACCGCGAAGTTTTCGAGCCTAGATTCAAAGAATCCGGCATTAAGGCCAAGTTCTACGACACCAGACTCTGCGAAGACGACTGCATCCTCGTCAAAGGCTGCGACGCCGTCTGCGTATTCGTAAACGACGATATAAACAGCAAAGTCATCGATCTCCTTTCCTCATACGAAGTAAAGATCATCGCATTAAGGTGTGCGGGATTCAATAACGTCGACTATAAATATGCCGCTTCCAAGGGCATCGCTGTTGTTCGTGTCCCCGCCTATTCGCCCTATGCCGTCGCGGAACATGCCATGGCGCTGCTCCTTACCGTGAACCGTAAGATCCATAAGGCATATATCAGGACCCGTGACTTCAACTTCTCTTTGAGCGGACTTACGGGCTTCGATCTTCACGGCAAGACAGTCGGCGTTATCGGAACAGGTAAGATCGGCCGCGTATTTATGGATATCTGCAAAGGCTTCGGCATGAAAGTCATCGCTTACGATAAGTTCCCCGTCGAAGGATCTGATATCGACTACCGTCCTCTCGAAGAGATCTACAAAGAATCCGATATCATTTCCTTCCACTGTCCTCTGACATCAGAGACATTCCACATGTTTAATCTCGGAACCATTAACAGAGTCAAGCCCGGTGTCGTTATAATCAACACATCCAGAGGAGCGCTTATAGACTCAGAAGCACTTCTGGAAGGCATAAAGCAGAAAAAGATCGGCGCCGCCTGCCTCGACGTATACGAAGAGGAATCCGAATACTTCTATGAAGACAAGTCCGGAAACATTATAGATGACGACACCTTAAGCCGCCTGATCTCCATGCCTAACGTGATAGTCACCTCACACCAGGCATTCCTCACCCGCGAAGCTCTTCAGAACATCGCGGCAACGACTATACAGAACCTAAAAGACTTTCAAAACGGGATCGAGACGGAGAACGCGGTTAAGTAACGCGGATTTAATGAACTTACCTGTTCTGATGTTTAACTGCTGAGCATAATAGTTCTACATCCGCCTGCCCCTGCTCTTTTATGTTCAAAATCTCCTGCGATATTCTGCCTGACAACCTTGTATATTTTGTTACTTACTGTAGATTCCCGCGGCATTCCCAAGATCATCGGGAATCGAGGTTTTTTAAATTTTTAGGGCATTTTCAGTTGTGAAACAGAATCATTCAGGGCATTTTAACATCAGATAATGAAAAAATCGGGGCATTACAGGTCCGTCACTCTGAACGATGGAAAAAGTATCATATCCATCAGTTTTTGTAATACTATACGTCCGGGTTTCGAACTAAAGTAAAAAAGCCCCGAGTGATCGGGGCTTTAAATGTGTTACTGATCTATTTACAGGAATTCGCTGAAATCGTCGAAAGTATCCTTATATTCGTCATCGACTGAAGCATCTTCGTTCCTGTCTTCGTCATCATCGTCATCGTTTTTGCGCGACGGTGTCATGAACTCACCGGCAAGGTCATCAAATAATGAACTCGTCTCGGAAGCAGCTACGGTATCTTCATAAGAAGGCTGACTCTCTTCAACTGCTTCAGGTTCAGCATCAGAAGCAGCGGGCGTCTCTGATACAACAGGTTCGGAAGAAGCCTGAACTTCAGGTGCAGATGCCTCTTCAACAGGCGTTTCAGTTGCAGCAACGGGTTCAGCCTCAACGGTCTCAACAGCTGCAGTCTCAGAAGGAGCGACGGGTTCACAAACTTCAAGAGTTTCAACAGAAGCCTGATCGATCTCAGAAACCTCGGTTACCGCCTCGGCAACACTCTCATCAGGCTCGGAAGAAAGCTCAGAAGCGGCTTTCTCTTCCTGCTCGGCAATCGCAGCTTCCTTCTTGGCGTTGACCCACTCCTTGTATTCAGCTTCACGCTGTTCCTTCTCGCGGGCTTCGGCCTCTGCTATCGCCTTCTTTTCTTCCTCGCTCATGCGGGCTCTGTGCTCCTCGGCTTCCTTAACTGCGCGGGCAGCTCTCTCGGCCTTTTCTTTCGCTTCGCGCTCCTCGGTTTCTTTCTTCTTACGCGCAAGACTTTCTTCGAGAGCCTGCTGCTGCTGTCTTCTTCTCTCTTCGCGGGCTTTTCTCTTGGCCTCTTCGATGGCAGCCTGTTCTTCCTGCTCTTTGATCTTATCCTCGAGTTCCTTGCGGCGCTCTTCGGAGATCTCTGCAGCGGCTGCGGCACTCTTTGACAGTTCATCAAGAGATGCGGGCTTGATGACCTGCGACTTGATGGCAGCCATACGCTTCCTGCTCTCTTCGCTGACGCGCTGTTCTTCTTCTGCGACCTTCATACCGAGAGACTGAAGCTGTTCCTTATCCATCTCTGAAACAGTATTATCATTAGTGATACCGAAATATTCATTAAATGCAGTCTCCCCCTTAAGCAGGATGCCTTCAACGCCGGGACTCGAAAAGTCAGAAGCTGCATTAAGGATCGTCTTTATATCCGGAACAGGTACACCGGGAAGGATCTCATATTTTCTGCTGTCTCTTTCCATATATACCTCCGTTTATTTCAGCCAAAAGATCTTGACGAGAAGTGCCAGGATCGCGAGAAATTCCACAATAGCAAGTGCAAGTACGATCTTGCCTGTCTTCTTGGCAGCGACATTGATGTCTTCCATCTTCTCACTCGTGTGCTCGGCAGCAGACTCATTCTCTCCGGACTTCACGACACCGGATTTATCCCCGTCGAGCGGTGCATTGGCTTTGGCATCCACGATTATGCTCTTTGCCTTCTTGGCGTCGGCGAGCATAAGAGTCTGAAGATCCTTGAAAGTCTCCTCGTTTCTCGGGAAAGGTACTGCCTGCTTGGGAAGGCTGTCGGTATCAGGAGTATCCGTACCGTTGAAATATATTATTCCGAAAGAAGCATCATCACTGTTATTGCTGGATCCTACAATATATTTCTCAAGTATCTCCTTTATCTGCTTCTCACAGGCTTCACGTCCGTCAAACAAAGTGTTGCACATCCTGACTACAACGGGTTTAACAAGACCGGAAGTCTCATCGTAAACATTATCCTGAACTCCGTCGGTCATAAGTGCTACGGCATGGCAGTCATCAGTCGTGGTCTTGATAATACGGAGATAATCTGCAGCATGAGGTACCGTTACAAAATATGTTGACGAAGCATTGTTGGCACCGTTCTGAGGCATCGTGATCGGAGATAATCCGGAAGGAGTTACTCTGGCGATGAGTCCGTCTCCTATATGACCGATTATCATCCTTCTGTCCTTAACTGCACAGAAAAGGAGCGTACAGGACAGTCTCTCGAGAGAATCGAGCTGATGCTCCTTCAGAAGATCAGCAAACTTAATATGGACAGCCGTGATGATAAGGCTTCTTACGGCTGCTTCTCTGTTCTCTGAATATATGGCGTCGAAGTGATCGATAAAAAGATCGGAGATGACTTCGCAGGCGGCCTTGGATCCGAACCTTGCATGAGTATACTGCTTGGATCCCGCACCGTCAGCCACTACGACTACACTGACGCCGTTCTTTTTGGTTGCCAGGGAATAATCCTCACAGGGTACTCCCCTGCCGAGATGTTTCTTTCCTACCAGCGTTACGGCTGCTACTTCAGGCATTGACATAGTTCAAGTCACCTCTTACTCTTCCATAAACTTGAAAAAATCATCGACATCAACAGATTCGCCCTCGGGCTCAGTGTTGATGTTATAGAGTGCATCGTCGCTCATACCCGAAGATACGACGGACGAACTCGAGGAACCGAGGAATTCGAAGAGTTTACCGAAATCACCGGAAGATACAGAGATGGGCTCTTCCCTCTTGATCGAAAGTCTCTTTAAAATATCGAAGTCAACACTGTTACCTACGCCGATATTGAAAATTACGAGCTTGTCTTCACGCTCGAGTTCGTTACAGGCCTTGATGGCCAGTTCCATGTTCGCCATGGCATTTGGACCCTGCGGAGCGCCGTCCGTAATTACAACGAGCCAGGGCTGGTAATACTTGATGCCCATCTCCTTATAACCTTCCTTACGGGCATTAAGAAGTTCGAGTGCCGTAAGGATACCTTCACCGATGGGAGTAAGTGTCGTTGATGCCTGGATCTCGGGAAGACCGTCCCTGATCTTACCGAACTGCATAACGATCTCTACAGAAGATCCGAAAGTGATGATCGCAACATCCGTAGCTGATCTGGTATCATCATTCGCTTTGATGGAAGCAATGAAGTTATTAAGTCCCATATTCAGCTGCTTGATGGGGTTGCCCATCATGGAGCCGGACGTATCAAGACAGAAACAGATGGGAAGTCTCCTCTTTGTGCTGTTACCAAAATCCGAAGCATTGAAATTATCAGCCATAAGTATCTCCTGTATGCTTTAATAATCCATAAAATTATAACATAAAGCGGCATTTATATAAAAACACCGCTTTATTTCTTTTCTGTTATTTTTCGTCATTACAGGCCATCAGAAAAGACCCTTTTTGAACTTACCGAAAAGGCCGCCGTTACCGTCTCTGTCGACCGATGCCGTTCCGTTTCCGAAGATGCCGCCGGAGGGCTTACCTGAATCCGAGGGAGCAAACGGAGATGCGGGTCCGGGAGCAAAAGGCGAACCGTTTCCCGAAGACTGATTATCATTACCGATCGGTTTAAGGGATTCGGGCTGATTACGGAGAACATTCTGTAAAGTCGTCTTATGCATAAATCTTCCGTTCTCTGTCTGCTCGACCTTCTTCTCGGGAACAACGGGAGCCTTGTAATCCATCTGAGGGAAAACCTTATAGGCTTCCGGATCCTCGTAAGCCTTAGATGCGAGAGAATCCCTGTAGGTTACGATGACATCGTACCATTCGATAGCCTCGTACTTCTTTCCGAGCTTAAATACGTTATAGAGCATCTCCTTGATCTCATAAGGAAGATAATTCCAGATATAGTTATATCCGCCTCTGGGAATATGCTCATCACTCCTGCAGTCAACTGTATACGGGAAGTTACGTTCAAGTATCTCTTCCCTAAGCGTCTCGGCACCGTTTCTGGTGGCATAAGGATGAAGACCGCAGAAAAGAACGGAGAATACCATCATGGAGATAGAGTAATCCTCATCACCCATACTGCGGAGAAATCCGGAGAAGTTCCTGCCCCAGAGCGCGGGATCAGTGAATTCCTCTGTACCGACGGGGCACGGAAGATTACCGACCTGAACGGAGTCCATATCGATAAGATAGATCGCGCTGGAAGACTGTATAAGAGCATTCTTGAGCTGTATATCACCTGCGATTATGTTGAACATATGAAGGTAGATATATTTCTCGAGGAGCTGAATAAGGGAATTAACGACATCGACTCTCTTCCATGTAGGATAAGCCGTAAATATCGCATCGGGTCCGTCGAAAACATTACCGAGAGTCTTGCCTTTACCGAGGTTCATCGTATAACCGACAGGAATGCCCTTATAAAACAGCAGATCCCGAGGCCAGCATATACCGATACTCCTGATACCCATCGATACCATGGTGGAGAGCTTGCTCCAGCGAAGGGGCGTAATTACTCCCTTGTGATATATCTTGGCAACGATCTTGGGATCATCTGTGAAGAATACCATTCCCTCTGCACCGTTACTTACACGCTTCGAAAGAGTAATGCTCCTGCCGGTTCCCGTGACTACGACATCACCGACATTACAGAAAACGGGAGAACTCAGGTACTTATCAAGAGCAGCCAGAGGACTGATAACATCAACGGGCATATTGTCAGCCAGATCTTCGATACCGTTATAGAAATCGAGCTGACTGTCACAGTAGATACAGATATCAGCTTTAAGATCAGGCTTCTTCTCAAGAAGTCTCTTAACGAAGATGCTCCTCTCTGATGCAAAGAAACAGCAATCCTCAACAGAAGACATCGCATTAACGAATGTAACGGTCTCGAGTTCAGGAACAGAGTGAAGCTTACGCGTCGCCAGAAGTATCCCGCAGAATTCCTTCATGGCATTGGCTACACGTGAAGAAGTCTCATCTGCCTGATGGATGACACAATAATGGAGAAGCTTAAAGGACTTGCTGACATAGACATCCATATCACCCTTGGATATCGTATCAAGAAAATCGTTAAAAGCGACAGTGCCGCCAAGCTCCTTTATAATGGAGTAATCAACGACGATATTCTTATATTTCTTAAGTCCCTCAAATGTCATTGTCCCAATTGTTCCCTAGTTTGATACCTTTAATAATTCTATATTAATTAAAATTTTTAAGCAATAAAACATCGGACAAATTGTGACAGAAATAGGAAAAATAATGAAGATCAGACTTCAAAATTACGGAACAGATCCTCAAATGTATCCCTTCTTCTGATAACTCTCACGTTTCCTTGACTTTCTATCAGGACTTCGGCAGGTCTGAGCCTGCAGTTATAGTTGGATGCCATGGCATATCCGTATGCTCCGGCATCAAGGACACAGACGATATCACCAGTCTTGATCAGAGGCAGCTCACGGTCATTGGCAATGATGTCTCCGCTCTCGCAGATATTGCCCGTAACTGTGATATTCTCCCTGTTATCAAGAACGACCTTGCCGTCCCTGATCACTTCGATATCGTGCCATGAACCGTAAAGTGTTGGTCTGGCTAAGATATTCATTCCTATATCGGTACCGGCGAACTTTCTGCCGGCATTATATTTGACCGCATTAACGGATCCGAGCAAGACCCCGCCCTCACAGAAGGCGTAACGGCCGGGCTCGGTCTTGAACAGAGGCGTATAGCCTGCCTCTGAAACGAACTTATCGAGGAGCTTCTCAAACTCTTTCTCGAAAGAATCAAAATCAAAAGATCTCTCATCCTCGGACACCTTATGGTAAGGCACTCCGTAACCGCCGCCGAAATCGATGAAATCGAGCTTATCAAATCTTTTCGCCATCTCGAGGAGATTGGTAACGGCCTGAAGGAAGGGAGCGGGATCCATGAAGAGAGATCCGATATGCTGATTGATACCGGCTATCTTAAGATCGTACTTATCAGCTACCAAGAAGAGCTCATCCAACTGATCGTCGGTAATGGCAAACTTGGTATTCTTGCCTGCAGTTATGACCTTATCGTGATGCCCCGCACCGACGCCGGGATTAAGCCTGACGGCACATCTTCCGCCTCTGTTGATCTTACCGTAGAGCTCGAGCTGATCGATACTATCAAGGCTTGTCATGATATTATTCTCTACCGCAAAAGAAAGTTCTTCTTCCGAGACATTATTCGGAACATAGAATATACGGTCATTGGGATAGCCCGCCTTCTGAAGAAGTCTGATCTCTCCTTCGCTCATGGCATCACAGTTAAGCCCTTCTTCTAAAGCGATCTTAAGAAGGCTCAGATTGGAGTTGGCTTTCATGGAATAATTTGTCGTATAAGGATACTTCGTTATCAGCCCCTCGAGTCTTCGAAGATTTCCTCTGATGATATCCTCGTTATAGACATATAAGGGTGAACCATACTGCTCCAGAAGATCCCGTGGATCATTTCCTTTGAAAAAATCCACCTCATTGATAAAAGACTGCATAGATATACTCCGTTTCTGTTTATTCTATCCCTACAAGCTTCATCAGGTACCTGGCATTACTGTTCTTGCACATACCCTGATGCAATTTATAGTCAAAACTTATGCCCTCATCATCGTATGTCTCGCTGAAGTGGCAGAAATCAATATTGATTATACCATCGACCTTATCGCAGAGAGCATAATCGTGAGTGGTCATGAGACCTATGATCCGTTCATTATCGAGTTTACGGAGCACCGCGAGAGCGCCGTCGGTACGGTCAGTGGAATTAGTTCCCCTGAATATCTCATCGATAAGGAACAGCAATGAATCACCTTCCTCAGCTGCCTTAACGATACCGGATATCCTGACTAGCTCAGCCTTGAACGTACTCATATTCTCTTCGATACTGTCGACAATCCTCATCGAGGACATTACTCTCATCCTTCCGAACCTGCAACTCCTGGCGGGAACGGGTGCGCCCATATACCCAAGGATGCAGCATACTCCGACCGTACGGATAAGTGTCGTCTTTCCGGACATATTAGAACCTGTAACAAGAACCCTCTTACCGTCAATAGTAATAGAATTGCTTACGGAAGTCTCGGGATCGAGAAGCGGATGACAGATCTCTTCACCGCTGAAATACGCCTTATCAGCGAATGTCGGAAAACAGCTTTCCTTAGATACCAGCCCGACGCATGCGCAGGACATCAATGACTCGAGCTTAGCAAGAGACGAGAGGCTCATCTTAAGTTCCTTACCGTATCTCTTTACCCATTTAAGGAGCTTATCGGCGCAGTACAGATCAAAAGGAATAGTAGAATTCAGGAGCAACGCCAGGAACGGCTGGCTTCTGAACTTGCAAAGATCACACGCGGAGGACAGCGAACGTAATCCCTCTGATGCTTTCTTTCCTTCCGAAGCGCCGCCCTTAACGAGATCCTTTATGAGTTCAGACTTGAACTCTTCTTTCTCGATAAGCTCATACAGAGCACTTATAGCTTTCGTCTGCCTGTGGATACCGTCTACCGCTTTGAAATAGATATTATATCTTGACGAAAGGAATATGAAGACACCGATATTGATGATCATGACCGCCACTGAAACAATGGCCTGAAACGGACTTCCGGTGATAAGCATAACAAGCGGAACGATCCATAAAAAAGGCAGGATATAAGAAAGGATGCGATGCGCATCTGAAAACTTGCCTTCATCCGAAGAAATTGCTTTCAGGGCATTTACCGGTTTACGGAGATCACCTTCCCTGGCAACGGTCTGATATTCCTGCAGGAATTCCTTCTTGGTAAGAAACTCTGCTACAGCTTTCTGTCTTTCATCAGTATCCTCGATAAAGGAAGCATTGGCAAGATCCTTGGCAAATGCACGTCTGCCGTCATCGGTATCGCTGATATTATAAAGAGAAAAGAGTGATCTCTCGCCAAAGAGATCCAGGTCAACGGAATAGTCATCCTTCGGATCACCGAACTCCTCCCCGCTGTCTGTCAAAACGGAAAAATCACCACATATCCTGGCAATATACAGATCGTTTACTTCCTTTAAGATCTTAAGGTGTTCAGCTTCCTTTTTGACCTTGTTATGGATGACCACTACAAAGATAAAAGAAGCTGCCAGGATTCCGCCGAGAGGCAGAAATATCAGCTTTAACTTTGTAACCGCGCCTGCGATCAGGAAGCCAGTCGCTAACACAAAAAGGAACAGTCTGCATAAACTGAGCATCCTGTCCTTCTTATCTTTTTCGTTTATCTTTTTCTCTAGATCTTCGGATCTGTCTTCAAAATACTTCTTATCCGGTGTCATTTCTTCTTATCTTTCCCTGCTTGCTTTTTCTTTAATTCAAGCGTTTTGGCCCGCTTGGCGGCAGCAGCCCTCTTGGCGGCGACTTTAGCAGCATGTTCAAGTTGTTCCTTATTTCTCCTCTTCGGAACAGCCTCATCAAGAACATGACCGATGCTGTCGTGGATCGTAAGCATAGCGGAAAGATCGAGATAAGTGGAACTCTTGTTGATTATTACTATCCTGTCATGTTTGATGAACTGAGAGAATGTGGCTGCGGGATAAACGGTCAGTGATGTTCCGCCGATTATCAGAAGATCACACTTCTTAAGAGCCTTAATAGCTGCATCCACCTTATCGTGCTCAAGATTCTCTTCGTATAAAGTGATACCCGGACGTACGATACCGCCGCACCGGTCGCATCTGGGAACATCGTCAGTAGCTACGATATATTCGATATCGAACTTCTTTCCGCAGTCCATACAGTAATTCCTGTAAACGGAACCGTGAAGTTCGATGGTCTTCTTTGAACCGCCGTCCTGATGGAGCCTGTCGATATTCTGTGTGATGATAGCCATGAGCTTACCCTGTCTCTCGAGCCTGGCAAGAGCCTTGTGAGCCTTGTTAGGCTTGGCATCGGGATACAGGAGCTTACGCTTATAGAAATCATAGAACTCTGCGGGATGCTCAACGAAAAACGAATGTGAGATAACGTCAACGGGGCGGTAATTAAGTCCGCTGTCCTGATTATAGATACCGTCTCCGCTACGGAAATCGGGGATCCCGCTCTCAGTGGAAACGCCTGCGCCGCCGAGAAAAACGATATTATCATACTTATCAATCAACTTACGAAGTTCATTGATCTTCTCTTCTCTCGCTCCGGCGTATCTGTCAAGCCTGGTTTCCACTTAGTCTTATCGGTCCTCTCAAATCATTGTGTCGATAGGGTGCTCAACGCCCTCAGTATCAACAAGACCTGCAGCACCGAACATCTCCTTGCCGAGTACCCTCTTCTCGTCTCTTTCCTTCTCGACGATATTACTCAAAGCCTTGGCAACTCTCTCGCAGTCCTTGATATTCTTGATCTCGAGATTGGGAGTGGACTGATCGGCGGTAAGAAGCGTAACTGTTCCCACACCGAAGATCCTCTGTCCGAAAGTCCTGTTAACCTTAACATCGAGGACTCTGTATAACAGGAGCTCATCCTTACGTATATTGAATAATCCTATCTTAAGATAGAATTTGTTCTGGTCAAAACTGTATCTGGTAAATGAGATCGGCAGGCCGAGTATCCTCTTTCTGTCTTTCCAGAGCAAAGGCTCATTGTCGATATATTGGGAAAGTCTGTCTGGTTTCTTACTAGCCATAGTTATATTCTCCCTCTTATGTTCTTTTTGTATTATATAGTTTTTTTTATATATGTTCCATAAATTCTTTATGTGACACATAATTTTAATATGGTCACACTATTGTTACGATGTCCTTATATCCTCCAGGATAGAGGCATTTCCCAGGAATCTCGTGTAATCGGTATTACGGAGCGTCGACGGGTTGATTATCGCACGGTCGTAATAGAGATAATTACTTCCGAAGATATAATATGGGTTCGATCCGATACCGAAGAATATACGGAAGTGAAGAGCTTTCAGGTATTCGGCACGCGGATCCGTACCGTAGATATAGTTACCTCCGGGATAAACGATAATATGGACATCAGGAAGCAATGCCCCGACCTGATCGATCCACTTCTGGGTATCCGCCTGTATCGTCTCCATATCAGAATCATAAGCATTGATATTTCCATATGTGGAAGAAGCGAACTTCCATCCGGTGTCATATAGGACTGCTGCGATCTCGGATACGGTCTCGCAGTTAGAAGCGATCTCTTCATCGGTAAAATCAGCATTCGGGTATCCGATCGATGTCAGGGCAGCATTACGGTCATCTATCTCATCGGTACTTACGACATAACCGAAAACTGATTCATATCCGCAGACAGAGATTACGCCTTTCGCACCGTTATACGAGAAATCCGGATGATCCTCGACAAAAGAATCAAGTATTCCGATCGCTTCCGCATTTCTTGATACCACGACACTTCCGGTGCTGTCGGTATATTCGCCGCACACCTGCCCCTGCTCATTGAGAACAAGCCTGCTGCATGTCCCGACTCCGTAATCCCGGGCTGTGTGATCGAGATTCTCGATCACAAGGATAACGGGCTTTTTGCCGACGGGAACGATCAGAGGCTGTTCGACCAGGAACGTATCGCCGGTCTGATCGGCCATAGTCTCGGCATCGACGAGGATATAATCATTTTCATAAAGGGTCTGAAGTATATTCTGAAATTCCGTTCCGGTCAGATGCAGATCCAGATTGGAAGACAGCAGGTTCTCCCCGTAAAGAACAGAAGTATCAGCGATCAGGCTCCTTATACAAAGTACTTCGACAGTACCATAATACTCATGTGTCTCGGATGTATGAGCTGTGGCTTCTATGAGATCAGACATTATCCTGTTATCATCCGGAAAGATCACGGCCAGATCAGAGAAGAGATCCTCGGCGGAATAGTATTTTAATGTATCGAGCATATGCTCTCCCAGTTCGAGCATGGGAGAATACATGACATTCTTGATCTCGCCTACCCTGTTGTACGCATAATCATAGACAAAGCCGCTGTAGCTCTCCATGACGTTCGTATATATCTTGACGGACTCGACATAATCCTCATATCTGTAATAATGCTCGGCCGTCATGACATCGCCTCTGGCCATCTCGATAGTCTCTATCTCACGTCGGAGCATATTCGCGGAGGCATTTACATCCGTAACGACTTCAAGCTGATCGAAGATAAAGATGATATCCGGTTTCTCGATCTGTCCCAGAAGGAACTCCTCGCAGAGGCTTCTCAACCAGTCAGATAACTGGGAAGCTGTCAGCTCTCCCATCTCATTAAGAAAATCTATATCAGACTGCATGAGCTGATATCTCTCATTACGGAGCTTATCCTCTATGGATGATACACGGCCGTGAACGGCAAGTTCCATCTGAGCCATGGTCCTGGAAGAAAGTGCGACATTCTCGGCATTAACGTCGGGCGCGGAGACCACCTGATCGTGCATCTCCCTGTAAAGAGCCAGGGCACCGTCATAATCACCGGTATCGAGCATGACCTCGAATTCGGTAAGAGCACTTTCCTTACTGTCCTCAGAATGCTTAAGATATATCATGATCCCGACGGTAAGAACAAGGAAAACTACACAGATCACGAATGCGATCCTGTGTCCGGAACGCTTTTTGCCCTTATCCCCGAAGTCTCCAAAGATGTCACCGCTATAGAAGCTCACGTAAGATCCTCAAATAATCCTATCTGTCTGCTGGAAAAC
>JAFZWN010000132.1 GCA_017617295.1 Clostridiales bacterium
ACGCAGGACGTACTGCTCTATTCCGACACGATCGAAGGCAACATCGCATACGGCGACAGTTCTCTCTCTACTGACGAGGTAATTAAATATGCAAAATATTCCGCTGCTCAGGAATTCATCGACAAGATGCCTGAAGGCCTCGAAACAATTGTAGGCGAGCGCGGAGTCGGTCTTTCGGGAGGCCAGAAACAGCGTATCTCTCTTGCACGTGCACTTGCGATCAAACCTTCGATCCTCATCCTCGACGATACTACTTCTGCTGTCGACATGGAGACAGAAAAGCACATCAGAGATTCACTCGGTGAGCTCGACTTTGAATGTACCAAGATAATAATCGCTCAACGTGTTTCCACAACAAAGTACTGCGACAAGATCTTCGTTATGGGTAACGGAAGGATCATCGAAGAAGGCACCCACAAAGAACTTTGCGCCAAAGGCGGCTACTACGCGAACCTCGTCGAGCTTCAGACAGGACTCGAGCTTAAAAACGGCGTTTTAAATGATTCGATAATAACAGCTACACCTGTTGCAAGCACGGAAGGGGGGAACTGATCATGGCCAAAAGAAATACTTACGGAGTGGACGAAACCCTTCAGGAAGAATTTAACATGAGGCATATCCTTTTGGCCTCTAAATATATCAAGAGATACCTTTCACGCATGCTTCTCGCAATGCTTATGAGCGCGATAGGTGCGGGTGCTGCGCTCTTCGCTCCCATGATAACACAGCAGGCTCTGGATCGTGCGATACCCGAAAAAGATACCAAATACCTCATTACTCTTGTGATCTTGCTGATCGTAGCATTTATTGTCAGCATCATTTTCGTAACGATCAGACAGCATATCATGGTAAAAGTATCGCAGAACATCATCTTCGATATAAGAAAGGACCTCTTCGCCCACCTTCAGAAACTCTCCTTCGATTATTATGATTCAAGGCCTCACGGAAAGATCCTCATACGAGTGGTCAACTACGTAAACTCCGTTTCGGATATGCTCTCGAACGGACTTATAAATACCATCCTCGAGATGATCAACCTCATATTCATCATTGTTTTTATGTTTTTCACCGATGTAGAGATGTCTCTCGTTGTTCTGTGCGGTGTACCCGTACTTGCCGCTTTCATGTTCTTTATCAAGAACAGACAGCGTAAGGCCTGGCAGATGGTTTCAAACAAGAACTCCAACCTCAATGCGTATCTCCAGGAAAATATTGTCGGAGCTCGTATAACACAGATTTTTGCCCGCGAGAAAGAAAATGCCGAAATCTTCGCGGATCTTTCGGCGGACTGCAGAAAGACCTGGATGAAGGCCGTAACCTACAACAACCTTATCTGGCCGGGAATCGACGGTATTTCGGTATTTATCCGTGCGGCTATCTTCCTGTTCGGTATGGTTCTCTTCGGTGCGGGTGCCAAATCGGTCGGTATCATCATCGCAATTTCCTCTTATGCGGCAAGATTCTGGCAGCCCATCATGAACCTTGGTAACATCTTTAACAATTTCATGAACAACATGGCATATCTGGAGAGGATCTTTGAAACATTGGGTGAAAAAGTAACGGTAGATAATGTCGAAGGTGCGACAGAACTTCCTCCCATCAAAGGCAGCGTGGAATTTGAAGATGTTTCGTTCTCATACGAGGAAGATAAGGAAGTCCTTCACCACGTATCGTTTAAGATCGATCCCGGTATGAGCGTTGCGCTTGTCGGTCCGACAGGCGCCGGAAAAAGTACGATCGTTAACCTCATCTCACGTTTCTATAATGTAGACAGCGGTCGTGTTCTGATCGACGGTCATGACATCAGCAAGGTTACGCTCGAATCTCTTCGCTCGCAGATGGGCATCATGCTTCAGGACAGCTTTATCTTCTCGGGAACCATTAAAGATAACATCCGATACGGCAAGCTCGATGCCACTGACGAAGAAATAATAAACGCATCCGAAAAGGTCTGCGCCGATCATTTTATCAGGAATATGTCTGACGGATATGATACTGAAGTCAAAGAGCGCGGTTCTCTCCTTTCACAGGGTCAGAAGCAGCTGATCTCCTTCGCTCGCACGCTTCTGTCGGATCCCGCGATCCTGATCCTTGATGAAGCAACTTCAAGTATCGACGTTCAGACAGAGAAAGCGCTCCAGAAAGGCCTCGATACAATGCTCAAGGGACGGACCTCCTTCATCATCGCTCACCGCCTCTCAACAATACGCGGCTGCGATCTTATCATGTACATAGATGACGGCGGTATCGTTGAAGCCGGAAATCATGACGAACTGATGGAACTGAAGGGAGCGTATTACAGACTGTATACTTCTCAACTTGATGATATCGCGTAATAGATTTAAGAATATATGGGGCTCCTGCCACGAACCATTTTTCAAAAATGGATGAAGAATAATATCAGTTTCTCTCTTGATTTCGAAATCTATGGACAATAATCTCTGTCACAATATGACTATTTTCAATACATAATAACAAGGCTCCGCGCCCGAAGCATCTTCCGAAAGCTCTGTCGAACGTCGGTACTTAACGACCGTATTTCAGGTCGTTTATGTACCGCTACGTGAGACCGAGAGCGGGAGCGCCTTTCGGAAAATGGTTCGTGGCAGGAGCCTTACTAAATATTTTATTCAATTTGTTTTAGATATAGCTTCTGACCCTTCTCTTATTCATTACGCTGATATGATCCAGCACAAACTCCCCTTCATGTTCATAAGAGTTATAGTACACAAACGAAATCTCCCCGTTCGTGGTTCTGTAGTCGTAGTGTCTCGAGTAATCCGATTCGACCTTATAAGACGGTTCCCCGAACATCTCTATTATCTTCCCGGCAGGGACAAGGACCTCCCTGCCGTCCCATTTGACCGAAGTAAGATTGTCCTTCGTATAGATCGTCAGATCGTCGCAAACACCTTCCGTATAAGGGACGGCACTGTATTGATTGTTATAGAGAGACAGATGAAGCACTCCGTAGACATCGTCGCAGTAGACGGCATATCCGGGCTGAATGTCATAGATCATGTTCCCGTCCGGATCGTTCTCAGGCTTCTCGATCGTAGGAGGCGAAAACGATAAATTTGACGAGATCTC
>JAFZWN010000133.1 GCA_017617295.1 Clostridiales bacterium
AGACCGAGCTTCTGACCGTGGCGCTTCTTGTCGGGGGACATGTTCTCCTCGAGGATGTCCCCGGGACCGGAAAGACCAAGACTGCCAGGGCTCTGGCGAAGTCTCTCGATCTGAAGTTTAAGAGGATCCAGTTTACTATCGATCTTCTGCCGTCGGATCTGACGGGTATCAACTATTTTGACAGGAGTGCCGATATGTTCGTTTTCAGGGAAGGGCCGATATTTACCAATATCCTTCTGGCCGATGAGATCAACCGCGCCACCGCGAGGACACAGTCAAGCCTTCTCGAGTGCATGGAAGAGCATCAGGTCACCGTTGACGGTGATACCAGACCGCTTCCGCCTCCTTTCCTGGTAATAGCCACCCAGAACCCTATCGAGTCGCAGGGAACATTCCCGCTTCCCGAGGCGCAGCTCGACCGTTTCCTCATGATGCTGTCGATGGAGTATCCCACGCGTGAGCAGAGCATTCAGATAATGAAGAGATTTGCCACATCGGATCCTCTGGACGAGCTTACGAGCATCGCCACGGGGGATGAGCTCCTTTCCATGCAGAAGCAGGCGGCTTCGGTGAAGGTATCCGATCTTCTTTACGGATATGCCGCGGATATCGTCGAGGCGACAAGGAGTTCTTCGAAGATAAGAGTCGGTGCCAGCCCCCGTGCTCTCCTGTCATATGTTGCCGCAGCCAAGGCTCTGGCGCTTGTCAGGGGGCGTGATTTCTGCGTTCCGGATGACTTTAAGGAGCTGGCCGTGCCGGTCCTCGCTCACAGGATATGCATGTCGTCGGCGGGCGCTTTCGGAAGGGACGGTTCTTCTCTGTCCGCCAGGGAGAATGCGGTCTCTGCCGTTAACGAGATCCTCGATTCCGTTACGTGTCCCACCGAGACGATCGATAAGAAATGAAGATAATCATATTTATCATCTTTCTGGCCATTGCCGCTTCTGTTGAGATAGCGTGGTACAGAAAACATGCTTTGAAGAAGCTCGACCTCGATGTCAGCTTCTCGAAGTCTGTTGCGTCCTACGGCGAGATCATTGAGGTCATCGAGGTAGCCAAGAACAACAAGAGACTGCCGCTTCCTTTTATTCTTTTGAAGTTCGAGGCTCCGCAGGTACTGGAGTTTCAGGATATGACGAATACGACGCTATCGGATCTTCTCTACCGCGAAGACATGCTTACGATGAAGCCGTTTTCGAAGCATACGAGAAAGATCAAGGCGAAATGCACCGCGAGGGGATACTATTCATTTACCAGAGTCAATCTCACGACGTCGGATCTTCTCCTGACCGGAAAGATCACGAGGGAGTTTCCCGCTGATGCCAGTATTACGATACTTCCGGAGATCATCGATACGGAGATGCAGAGAAGCCTCTGGTCGGTAACATACAGCGAAGTCTATACGAGAAGGACGCTCCTTACCGATCCGTTCTCTTTCGCCGGCATAAGGGAGTATCAGCCCTGGGATCCCATGCGTACGGTCAACTGGACGGCGACAGCCAGGGCAGGGGATCTGATGGTCAATACCAACACCTCGACTACCGCTAAGAAGGTCAAGGTGATACTTAACCTCGAATATTATAATCCGAAGAAATCTGTCTCGCTTCTGGAGAAGTCGATAAGCATAGCATATTCGTATGTCTGCGAGCTGACGCATCTTGGTATCCCCGTCGAACTCCTTACCAACGGCAGGGATATGATGTCCGGATCGACGGTCAGTACTTCCCTGAACGGAAGCGACAGCGAGATCACAGAGTGCGGTACGGAACTCGCATTGATAGATCTGGGCAAAGAGGTTCAGCCTTTGTCCGATCTTCTGGATGATTATGCGAGCGAGCTCAAAAGAGACGATTTTGTTGTTGTCGTATCGCCCAGAAGGGATGTCTCATTTCGTAATTCTTTCCTGACTTTGACCAAGCGGTGCAATTCGTGCCTGTGGGTGCTTCCGTGTTATAAGGGGACACATACGGATCCTTCGGAGGTACTGCCTCCCGAATGCATAAAGTGGGAGATGCCGGGCCATGACTGAGAAAAAGAGCATCTTTATCAAATACGCGCTCATGACCGACATCATGATGTCGCTTATCTTTTTCCTGAACCTCACCACGATCCAGAGGCTCGGGACGCTCTATCTTCCCCTGATCAACCTGGCATCGGTGATCAGCTTGGCACCTGCGCTCCTTATCGTGTCTTTCGTATTCTTAAGACGCCTGCGTATAAAGAATTATCAGATGATCTTTCTTCATGTGACTGTTATTGCCGTTTTTCTGACCGCGGTATACTTCATATCATCCAGGGATATCTGGATAATGGTCCATATGGTCGTGGCATCCGTGGCGGGCTTTGTCTATTCGATGAGCCACAGATATAAGATCAATGAGAAGGCTACGGGAAGAGTAGGCGCGGATACGCTCTATATATCTCTGGGCATACATATAATAGCGCTTCCTATCTTCGCTTATTCTCAGAAGTCGTCTCAGATGGCGGAGTTCTCGAGCCCGATCGTTAAACAGCCTCAGATCGATGTAGTCTCTCTGATATTGCTGAATGCCGTTTTTATTATCATACTGTACTTCGCAGCCAGACAGCTGGATGTCTTTGAGAACTCCTATTACCATAACCTTCATTCTTCCACCCAGCCCGTCGGAAGGATCAGAAGGCAGAATAATCTGACCATCTGCCTCGTTATCGGAGGGATATTCTTCAGCCTCGGAGTCCTGGCGCTGACCCCGATGGATACGCTCACGAACATGATCCGTGACGGGATCCTCTATATAATTGCCGTGATCGCGAGGTTTATCATCGGTCTGCTTCAGAAAAGCCCCGATATACAAAGGCTCGGGGAAGGGGATAACAGTCTTGAGCTGGATCTTCCCGATGAAGGCGAATCCAATCCTGTAATGGAAAAGATAATGATGATCTTTTGTACGCTCGCAGTCATAGCGATTGCAATATTCTGTTTTTATCTTATAATCAATTGGATGATGAGACTCTTCCGTAATTTCACTCATGCAGCGGATCACGAGATCGTTACGGAGGATAAGGCTATCACTGATCTGGTCGAAAAGATAAAGCCTGAAGAAAAAGAAAGGCATATAAGGCGTGACTTCGGCAAGGGTCACGAACGTGAGATCAGAAAGAAATTCTATGTTAAGATGCGCAGGGGGATCTCTGATGGACTGCCGATATCGGCTTCGTCGTCTCCGGGTCAGATCAGGGATATGTTAAGAAGCGGCGGAGACCATGAAATTGACGGATTGACCGTGGAATATGAAAAAGTAAGATATGACAGGAGAGAAGAGTAGTGTACGAGAAAAGTTTTAAATTCTGCAAGGTAACGGCGATAGTCTTTGTGGCTATGTTTGTATTGATGACCATTTATTCGGCATTCGGATTGTTCCATAGAGAGATATCCGGTGTCTATCTTCAGACGGATTATGAGATACCCGCTTCGATAGTATCGTATAATTCCATTCATTTTGCGAGAAACACCAGACCGGCCGATGACGAGGTGCGTATCGTAAATATCTACGGCAATCAGTGCACGATCGTTTTCGGTGACGGTCAGGATATGGATTTTGCCCAGAACGTAAACATGATCGATCTCCGCTATGACGGAAAGGCTGTCGAGATGATCAAGGGCCGTACCAATAATTTCTCTCTCGAGTATTATGAGACGCCGATCGATCAGGCTACTCCGCTGTCGCAGAGCCCGTGGTTCGTCGGAAGACAGGCTGTCGTTATCATAGTGTTCATACTGATCACTGCAGGTACAGTCGTATATGTATGGCTCGGATGGAAAAACGAATATCCTATCCTGGATCACCCCAAGATCTATACCTGGGTGGGTATCGGCAATATCGTGCTGTGCCTTGCCGAAGTGGCGATACTGGTCTTTAAGCTGATCTTCCACTGATAGTAATAAGCAAAATAAAAGGAGCTGCCTCAAATTAGTTTTGAGACAGCCCCTTTTTGATCCCTTTGATAACGGTTCTTATCAGTTGGTATAGTTGTCAAAGTATCCCTGAACGAGTACGACGGGAGTGCCCTTGTCGCCGGAGCCTGACGTGAGGTCGCAAAGCGAACCGATGAGATCCGTCAGCTGCCTCGGAGTCGTTCCTTCGCTCGCCATCTTTCCGACCAGGTTGGCATCCTTGGCTCTGATACTGTCGGAGATGGCTTTCTTGAGCGCTTCGCCTGACAGATCGGCAAAATCGTTGTCAGCGAGATATTTGAGCTTGAGTTCATTTGGGGTACCGATGAGACCGTCGGTAAAAGCGGGGGATACGACCGGATCCGCGAGTTCCCAGATCTTACCCTGAGGATCCTTGAAAGCACCGTCTCCGTAGATCATGACCTCAACGTGCCTGCCTGTCTTATCGAGGATGTTTTTCTGTATGGTAAGCACCAGGTCCTTGCATTCTCTCGGGAAGAGCTTGACCTGATCCTCGGTAGCCTTGTTGGAACCCAGAAGTCCGTATCTCTCGTTACAGCCTGAGCCGTTTACGGGTGCGTTCATTATCTCGTCGAGACCGAGAACGGTCTTCGCGCCGGCTTCTTTAAGTATCCTCTTTGTCCTGGCTCTGGTGTGGATATCACAGTTGATGACATTGTCGGTATAGTCAAGGATGGCCTTTGCCTGATTGGCGAAAATGATCTCGGCCTCACATCCCGCCGCTTCGATAAGCTCACGGTAATAAGCCACATAATCGACTCCGGTGAATTCGTGCCTGTTCTCGCCGAAGAGTTCACGGTATCTCTGAAGGGAGAGAACGTCACTATAGGGATTGACTCCCGAAGCATCTATCTTGTCGAGACTGACGAGACAGTTGCCTACCTCGTCGGAAGGATAGGAGAGCATGAGGACGATCTTTCTGCAGCCCATGGCTATGCCCCGAAGGCAGATGGCGAACCTGTTGCGCGAGAGGATGGGGAAGATAACGCCGACGGTCTCTCCGCCGAGCTTGTTCCTGACATCTTCCGCGATGTCCTTTACGGTACAGTAGTTACCCTGTGATCTGGCTACGACCGATTCAGTGACTGCGATGACATCCCGGTCCCGGAGTTCGAAGCCTTCCGCTTCTGCCGCTTCCAGTACGGAAGCCGTGACGATGCCGGCCAGGTCGTCGCCCTGACGGATGATGGGACATCTGATGCCGCGGGATACTGTTCCCACTCTGCGTTCTGCCATATTAAAGATCCTCCTGAAAAATGAATAAACGGCAAGCCGTTTGAGTTTTTTGCCATTGATAATTATAATACGAAACAAAATGACAGTGTTAGTCATTAGTGAATGATTTTGCCTTTCGGGGGATTAGCCGATGATCATCAGTACAAAGATAAAAGGCGTACCGTTAAGTTTTGAGACGGGGGATTATTATTTCAGTCCCGGCTCGGTCGATAAAGGGACACTGTTCATGCTGTCGTGCGTTGACTTCGCATCTGATGATAAGGTCCTCGATCTGGGATGCGGCTATGGTCCTGTCGGTATCCTTGCCGCGAAGACTATCGGAGCGGAAAAGGTCATAATGTGCGATATCTCTGATGATGCAGTCAGATTGTCAAAGGAGAATCTCAGTCTCAACGGCATATCGGGCGTAAAGGTCATAAAGAGCGACGGGTTTTCAGATATCTCTGATAACGACTTTACGCTGATCCTCAGCAATCCGCCTTATCATACGGATTTCTCGGTAGCCAGGGGCTTTATCGAGGACGGTTTTAATAAGCTCGCCGTCGGGGGAAGGCTTCTCATGGTCACGAAGAGAAAGGACTGGTACAAGAACAAGATCATATCCGTTTTCGGAGGGGTAAGGATAAAGGAAGAGGACGGATACTTCGTTTTTGAGGCACAAAAACGCGGGACATATCCCGCGCCCCGTAAAAAGGCCAAAAAGGAAATGTCCCGCAAGCTTATGAGGAAACTTCGCAGAGGCAAAGGCAATGCCTCAGCCGTTACGTGAATAGACTTCCATAAGTCCCTTGAGTATCAGGTATCTGTCGCATACGATCTTATGCCTGCAAAGAGGTATGATCGAGGGCGCATAACGTCCCGTGGCGATGACTGTACATTCGGATCCGTATTCTTCTTCGATACGGTCTATCATGCCGTCGACCTTGGCGGCATTCTGATACATTATCCCGCTCTTTATGCTGTCGACCGTGTTGGTGCCGATGACCTTGTGAGGTGTCTCCAGTGCGACTTCGGGAAGCTGGCTGGTGTTCTTGCTCAGAGCGTCAGCAGATACACCTACGCCCGCGCCTATGGATGTGCCGCGGAATGTCTTATCCTTATCGATAAGGGAGAAAGCCGTGGCGGTCCCCATATAGATATTGATCTGGGGAACGGGATACTCCTTTATTCCGGCAACCGCGGATACGACCAGATCGGGTCCCAGCTGGGCGGGGTTATCGATCTTGATCTTGAGCCCCGTCTTTACGCCCGGACCCACGATAAGAGGCTTCACATGAGTGAACCTTTCGACTGCATTACTTACCGTCGCCGTAACGGCGGGGACCACTGAAGATATGACGGCTCCGGTTACTGAAGACAGGGAATGGCCGTTTACCGTTAATACTTTCTCGATAAGTGAGCCGTATTCGATGTCTGTTGCCGTGATGTTGGTCGTGAGAAGTTCGGTGAAGAGGATCTTCTTATCCTCAAAACCGCCGACGAGTATATGGGTGTTCCCGATATCGGCCGCGAATATCATATATCGTCCTCCTTATAAGGATCAGGAAGCTTCCTTCTCTGCTTTTGAGGGAAGGGTGATGAGCTTTGCCTTGTAAAGGGCAAGAGCGATGGCGCCTGTAAGTATAAAAGCGGCAACAGCCTCCCAGATTGCATTAACACCTACAAATGCGGCGAAGAACTTGATAACGTTCTCGGATGCGCTCAGGGCACCGTTTGTAGCATCACTGATCGTAGTCTTGCCGAAGAGAAGGAGCATGCTTCCGACGAACAGTACCGTGTTAAGAAGCGCAGCGGAAAGTCCGCAGATCGAACCGTTGACGGCGACGTTCCTGGAAACGGCGGAGATACCCTTGAAAATGATACCTGCGATAAATCCGGCAAGAGCTCTGCAGACAACGCACATTACAAATGTATAGAATACGTTTTTCTGAGCAAGGAATGTACCGAAAGCATCCATTCCGAAGCACTGGATAAAACTCGTGAATCCGAATACCGTACCGAGCACTGCTCCTGATACGGGACCGCGTGCTACGGCGCCGACTGCCACAGGGATCATCAGAAAGGAAATGGAGATCAGTCCGACACGGAGATATCCGAGAGGAGTGAAGGCCATGAGGATGATAAGTGCGGAAAGAATGCCCAAAAGAGCAATAGTCTTGGTTTTCTGATTTTGCTTTGACATAACAAAATCCTCCTTTAAGTTATTATTCCCCAACCCGGGGATACAATTACTGCGCCGGTAACTTCTGTCCTTTCCTGCTTTCCGAGTCGGATTCCGTATTCTTACGGATATCCGCTTTATGTAGAAAGCTTCGTTACGGGATAAGATCTACCGGCTGATCTGATTATACATTATTATTCCCCCGAAAAGGGATTTTTCAGATATAGTCATAAATGACAAAGATAATTTGTTCAATTTTGCCGATTATCTGTTAAAATACTAAAGGACTAAATGAAAGACGGCAGGTATTATATGCGTTTAGTTGATTTCAGGAGTTTTCTTCAGCCGCAGGTAAACGAGTTCCTCGCGAAGGCCCTTCCCGAATCCGGAAGGGAATACGATCCCGAGGGCAAACATAAGCCGCTTACCGATATAGCGGAGAATTTCAGGATGTTCTGGGTGCTCGTGGATGATGATCAGGAGATCATCGGTACTATCGCGATCAACGATCTGAAGTTTGACGAGAGATATGCAGATGTCCTTCACAGGAATTCAGGCGAGATCAAATGCTACTATCTGCTCAAGGCATACTGGGGTGAGGGCCTCGGTAAGAAGATGATGGGATTCGCCATCGATCAGGCCAGGTCTTTCGGTTATACATGGCTCTATCTTGACACTATCTCATCCAAGAGCGAGAGTGCCATCTCGATATATGAACAGTTCGGATTCGAGAAGATCGACAGATACGATGACAACCGTGATGCCGACTTCTTCATGAGACTCAAGCTCTGATACTCCATGCGACTTAAGGATATGTCTGCCAAAGAGCGCGGCATCAGGATTGCCATGTGCTTTTTGGGAAATCTCTTTATCGGGATCGGTGTCGGGACTTTTAAGTTCGCAGGTCTCGGAAACGATCCTTTCGACGGAATGAATATGGCTCTTTCCGATCTTCTTCGTTTTTACTATCCGCTCCTGCAGATCTCGGTAAATGTTGTTTTCTTTATTGTTGAGATCATCTGGGGGCGTAAGCTCATCGGACTCGGTACCGCCGTTAATGCGCTCCTGCTGGGATATATCGTCGATCTGAGCTATAAGATCCTGGATGGACTTCTGAGCATGCCTTCAAATATCGTGATCCAAATTATAGTCATGCTGACGGGACTTATACTGACAGGTCTGGGATTGAGCCTGTATCAGACTTCCGATCTCGGTGTCGCGCCTTATGACGCGCTGGCGATAATAATGGATAAGAAGATACGTAAGCTTCCCTATCAGGTGTGCAGGATCATATGCGATGCCGGATGCGCCGCAGTCTGTTTCCTGGCGGGAGGCATAGTCGGCCTCGGCACTTTGGCATCGGCGTTCGGCTTCGGTCCCGTCATCGGATTCTTTAACAAGCATCTGTCGACAAAACTTACAGGAAAGAAGGGTAATTAGCCATATTCATCCGAAGGTGGTATAATGACCGATATGATACCGCAGCGTGAATTTGACAATCTGTACGATACTGCGGCTACAGACGAGAACCGCAATGTAATGAATCGGGAAGAAGGCAGGACCGGTCCCGATCTTGTCGTGAACTCAAATTATCAGAACCGCGCTTCCAGAAGGAGTTCCAGATATGATTCCGTGGAGTTCACGGAGACATCGGCTTCTTATATGGATCCTCTGGAGGATGAGGATCTTCTGTCCGGAAACACCACTCCCACGGTCGTCGGATATTATGACGGTCTGGAGGATTACGAGTCCAGGGTCTACGATCCCATGAACGATATGGTCATCGGAAGGGTGCCTTCCCCCGATACCGTTAAGACGCCTGATCTGGGCAAGCTTCCGAAGTCCGCTTTCGGCCTGCCTGACTTTTTTAAGAATCCCGTTGACCTCTTTGTCAGCTGCATTCTTCTTGCAGGTGTCATCATCCTCGAGATCATAGGTCTCGTCGCGCTCTTTGCCTGACGCCCTTTCGGGGGGCTTATTGTTTTTCGCTTATTTGACCATAATCAGAATGTGACGACCCCGATTTTTATCTGCTTTATAGGGGCGGAAGATCACTTTTTATAGCGTAATATATTTATATTATGATAAAATCTTCATTTGAAGACATATTTAACGGAGGAAACGAAAATGGTAGATCACATTGAACTTTTGCGCCTTATCGAGAAGAACGCCAGACTTACACCGGAAGAGATAGCGGTCATGCTTGACGCAGATGCCCGTGAAGTCGAAGATGAGATCGCCAGACTTACAGAGGAGAAGATAATCCTCGGATATACAACAGAGATCAACTGGGAGAAGACCTATCCCGATCACGTTACGGCCATGATAGAAGTAAGGATCACGCCCGTAAGGAATCAGGGATTCGATCATATCTCCAATATACTGAGCCAGTATGACAAGGTCACGGCCTGCTATCTTATGTCGGGCGGATTTGATCTGATGCTCATCTACGAGGACGATAACCTGAAGGATATCGCCAGCTTTGTCTATGAGAAGGTTGCCACTCTCGAGGGCGTGCTCTCCACAGCGACACACTTTATCCTTCGCAAGTACAAGGCGAACGGAATCAGATTTGACGAAGAAAAGATTGATGACAGGCAGGCTATCGTTTTATGAGTATTGACTACGACAACAAGATATCAAAGTGTGTGCAGGCTGTCCCGCCGTCCGCCATAAGGAAGTTCTTCGATATGGCGAGCGAGATGAAGGGCGTCATATCACTTTCCATAGGTGAGCCTGATTTCGTTACGCCCTGGAATATCAGGGAGGCGGGTATCAATTCCCTGATCGACGGATATACACACTATTCCCCGAATGCCGGATATTCGGATTCCAAGAAGGCTATAACATCTTATATATCGAGAAGATACGGAGTGGATTATGATCCTAACGGTGAAGTGCTTATCACCGTCGGAGGGTCCGAGGGTATAGATCTCGCGGCCAGAGCCCTGATCGACCCCGGTGATGAAGTCATTATCGTGGAGCCTTGCTTCGTAGCGTATAAGGCAGCCGTAATGTTCGCTCACGGCGTGCCCGTAGTAGTCGAGACCAGACAGGAAGATGACTTCAAGCTGAAGGCAGAGGACCTCGAGGCCAAGATCACTCCCAAGACCAAGATGATCATCCTGGGATTCCCGAGTAACCCCACCGGTGCCGTAATGACCATGGAGGATCTGGCTCCGATCAAGGAACTCCTTCTTAAGTATCCCGATATCATCGTCGTATCTGACGAACTGTATTGCGAGCTTAATTACATTACCGACACGCCGAGTTCGCTCGTCAAGTTCGAGGAACTGCGCGACCGGGTGATCATGATCAACGGCTTTTCGAAGTCCTATGCCATGACGGGTTTCCGTATCGGTTATGCTGTCGGCCCGCAGGAACTCATCGCTCCCATGACCAAGATACACCAGTATTGCATCATGTGCGCTCCTTCCATGGCGCAGGTTGCCCTTGTAACGGCTGCCTACGAGAGTGACGATGAGGTCAGGGAGATGAGGGATGAATATAACAGGAGGAGAAGGGTGATCTTAAAGGGCCTGCAGGATGCGGGGCTTCAATGCTTCACTCCTTACGGCGCTTTCTATGCATTCCCTTCCATAAAGAGCCTCGGGATATCTTCAGAGGAATTCTGCGAGAAGTTCCTTATGAGCAAGAAGGTGGCGATAGTTCCGGGTAATGCTTTCGGGCAGTGTGGTGAAGGTCACGTCAGGATCAGTTATGCCGCTTCCATGGAGAATATCAAAACGGCAATGGAGAGGATTGCCGAGTTTACTGATGAATTAAGGAAAGGATAATAACCATCAATGCTTGAATTTGACAATATAAGACTTGAGCTTGAAGGCTACGACGAGCCTGTAAAGACGCTTAAGGAGTCTCTTCACATCGACCATGTAAAGACTCAGATAAGCGAGCTCGAGGCGAGGACCCAGGAGCCTGACTTCTGGAACAACGTCGAGAAGGCACAGTCGCTTCAGACCAAGCTCAAGAGATTACAGAAGAAAGTTGATTCTTTTGCCGATCTTGAAGCCGAGAGGGAAGACCTGCTCGCTTTATGTGAGCTCGCCAACGAAGAGGAAGACCTCGATTCGCTTCCCGAGCTGACCGAAGGTGTCGAATCCTTCAAGAAAGACTTCGAGAAGATGCGTCTCGAGACGCTCCTTACGGGCGAATACGACAAGAACAACGCCATACTTACGCTTCATGCGGGCGCCGGCGGAACAGAGGCCCAGGACTGGGTCAGCATGCTCTACAGGATGTACATGAGATGGGGCGAAGCCCACGGCTACGAGCTCAAGGTGCTCGAATATCTTGACGGCGACGAGGCCGGCGTCAAGTCCTGCTCCATCATGTTCTCGGGCGAGAACGCATACGGATTCCTCCGCTCCGAGCACGGCGTACACAGACTCGTAAGGATCTCGCCTTTCGACTCCTCGGGAAGAAGACACACATCCTTCGCTTCCTGCGAGGTAATGCCCGAATTGGACGATACGATAGAGATCAAGATCGATCCTTCCGACCTGCGCGTCGATACATACCGTTCGACAGGTAAGGGCGGACAGCACATCAATAAGACCGACTCCGCCGTACGTCTTACTCACATCCCCACGGGCGTCGTTGTCGCCTGCCAGTCCGAGAGATCGCAGATCCAGAACAGGGAGACGGCCATGAACATGCTGAAGGCCAAGCTCTTTGCTATCGCTCAGGCAGCTCAGATGGAGAAGATCGAGGATATCAAGGGTAACCAGATGGATATCGCCTGGGGATCCCAGATCAGATCATACGTATTCTGCCCCTACACGATGGTCAAGGACCTTCGAACGGGCTATGAGGAAGTCGACGTCGATGCCGTCATGGACGGCAGGCTGGACGGCTTCATCAATGCGTTCCTGTCGGGCATGAAGGCGGAGAAATAAATCGTTCCCTTATGTTATCGCTGTTATAAGATACGATGAGCCGGCAAGTGCCGGCTTTTCTGTTACGACCGGGAGATGCTTTGTGATATAGGCTGTGTACCGTGCGTTTCACGCTGTTCATTTCGAGGATCTCACCTGATGAAATGTATTTTAAAATGCACATAATGTCGTATATAGTTGACAATATGTCAGGCGAAGTGTATTATACGTTCATAAGGAGGATAGAAACATGAAGACAAAAGCAAACATTATATCTATCTTGATAACGGTACTGATCATCCTTACAATCGGCATGATAACGATAAGCAATCTGGGCAATAAGAACTGTCGGACAGACGTTCCCGTTACGGTGTCGGATAATCAGATCATATCATCCGGCGCGACGACGTTCTTTTTCGATACAGACGCCGAGACCTGTAATCTCAGCTTTGATATTAACGGGATGGAAGCATTTGAATATCAGATCTTTGTATCGGTCGGAAGCTTTGATGCGGAACCTGTATACAGTATGATCGTTTCAGACAATTCTGCTGAAACCGGTGCCATAATGAATAACGGAAATGACGTAGCTGTTATGGTCGTTCCCAAAGTAAAAGACGGAGCCGTCCTCGAAGATTCCGAATATTATATCCACTATTCCGTAGTACTGCATTCAAACCCGGATCCTGCCGCAGCAAGAACGCTCATAATCGTTACAGTATTATTCCTTCTGGCTTTCGGCATATTTGTAGTCGCCGCAGTCAATAAGGGGAGCGAGAAGCAGTTTGACGAGAGACAGATCAAATCCCGCGGAGTGGCAGCGATGAATGCTTTTCTGGTTACGCTTATCGTCTCAATGGGATTTGCTTTCGTGTCGCGCATTACGGACAGTTTCCCTTTATCTATATTCGAAAGCGGGATGATCATCACGCTGACAGGTGTTTTTACTTTCCTGATGCATGCGGATGCCAATGATGCTTTTATAGGGATGAAAGGGAAGAGAAAACCTCTTTCGATAGTTTATACTGTAGTAGGTATAGTTGAACTGCTGATGTTCGGATTCTATTCAATGGTCTTCGGTGCGGGATTCATGGATGAAGCGAAAGTTCTTACACTGATCACGGGACTGTTCTTCACGTTGACCGGCATTGAGATGATCATAAAAGGGATAAGAGAAAAGCAAGAGGAAAAGGAAGATGAAGAATCTTAAGCTCAAATCCGCACGTGCGGCTCTCGATATGTCACAGCAGGATCTTGCAGACAGGGTAGGGGTATCAAGGCAGACGATAAACGCGATAGAGAAGGGAGACTATAACCCGACCATTAAGCTCTGCATTGCCATATGCCGGGTTCTCGGAAAGACCCTGGACGAGCTGTTCTGGGTTGACGGATAACGGTTCTGATACTATTTCAAAAAAGAGGTTCTCATCGGAATTTGTGGGATCTGTTCCCGTTTGCAAAGCCGAAAACCCTTGAAAATACTGCGTTCTACCAACGGTCGATTGAATGTTTCCGCCTTTATTGATAGGTTTAGGTTAGAAAAATCTATCGGAGGACGCCTTATGAAACTTCGCAAGGTATTATGCTCTCTCATTACGGTTGTAATGATGGTCGCCTGTTTTTCTTTTGCCGTATCGGCCGAAGATGGAGAAGGAACGACCTATACGATGCAGGACGGATTTACGTTCAGCGTACCGCCCGAATATGAAGGAGCATTTTGGGTCGGTATGGATGCGAACGATCCTGCATTCGCGGAAGAGGAAATGACTTATGAAGATATCCTGAGAACATACGAATATTGCGGTGTTGAGTTTCAGACGTACGCAGTATTCTTTGATGACGACAGATGGATCCGGATAGTCGAATTAGAAGCCGATTCTCCATACGACGGATCGGAAGAGTCGTTTCTTGATGATCCCTGGAGTGTCTGGGGCAGTTTCTCCCCGATAGGAAATGCTGACAGTGTTGAAACCCTCGGCAGCGGTCTTGTCAATAGTGGTGATATTCCGGTATATAAGCTTGCTTTTGCTATATCCGGTCAATTCCCAAAGGCAGGTTATCTGTATACTCTAATTACTGATTCCGGAAGATTACATCAGCTTGTTGCATTTCTGGAATGTGAAGGAGAGGGACCTTATACTGACGAACAATATGGTTTTCTCGATTATACGGCCGAGTTCATAGAAGGAACATTCCGATATGACGGAGAGACCACTCCCATTGAGGGGAATGCTTTTTCCGGGATGAACTTTTCAGGGGAAGTAATCAATGGTGCCGCGGACGCCGGCTCAGTGTTTGATGAGGGCGCAACGACTTATACGACTTTAAGCGGGCTTACTATGACGTTACCGTCGGATTTTTCGATCCTGTGGGACGGCATGAGCGAAGATGATCCGTTCTTCAGCCAAGTTAACGTCGGTTATGATGACATCATTGCTCAGTATGAAGAATTCGGCGTTGAACTGCAAGGCGGGTACACCCCTGAAGAAGATCAGAACGGTCAGTTCTATAATATCTTGCTCGTTGAATTGGATGCGCCTGAAACTCCTGATGAAGCAGCTATCCTTTCGTATTTCTGCAGCAACGTAGCAGAGTGGGACTCGCAGGATCCTTCCGAATTTGATCTGGAAGCCAACGCAGACGGGCTTTACGGTTACGGAACAATAGAAACGGGCTGTAATACCTTATTCCATGTAGCATATCAGCTGCAGGGAGACGCACACTTCAGTGTCCGTGATTATTACCTTTTTACCGATGCGGGAAAGATGTATGTGCTCGAAGTAATATTGATCAATTACGTGGATTCGAACGAATCTTTTACCGAAGAGGCTCTTGCGTATCTTGATAATCTCGGAAGAGCGGTCGCCGGTTCGCTCTCGTATGAGGGAGGTACGATAAGCCCGGAGGCGGAACCTTTCAGGATGATCATAGGCGATGCTGCCGTTGAAATTGTAGGAAGCACTGATGCTTCAGAAAGTTCAGAGGCTTCAGATGCTTCGCCAGCACCCGCAAACGCAAAAGCTCCCTCAAAGAACTTTTTCAAGAGCTTTACCGAATTCGAGTTTCCCGTATGGATCATTGCAGGCGCTATGCTTCTCATGCTCCTTGCCGGCGCCAAGGTGAACAAGAAACTCGACTGGCAGGAGGAGCCTTTCGCACTCGATACTTCCAAGTGCATCCAGGGCTTTGCGGCTGTGGCGATCATCATCCACCACTTAACACAGAATCTGGAGGAGAGATCAGGGCTACTGTGGTTCATGTCGGAATGCGGTGTCCTCTTCGTAGGCATATTCTTCTTCTTCTCCGGTTACGGTCTTTATACGAGCCTTAAGACGAAGAAGGACTACCTTAAGACATTCCTTAAGAAGAGATTCGTTACGATCCTCGTTCCTTTCTATATGTGCATCTTCGTTTTCGTTGCCGCTGCCTGCATAGGCGGTGAGAAGTTCAAGGGAAAGGAGATCTTTGACGCACTCTCCGGCTGGATCCTCGTTAATACGCACATGTGGTATATAGTCGAGATCGCGATCCTTTACCTCGTATTCTTTATCCTCTACAGGCTTATAAAGAACCGCACTGTTGCGACTGTCCTCATGACGGCATTTGTGCTCGGTATGATGTGGTTCAGCTTAAGGCTTGCTCACGGTGAAGACTATTCCCGCCGTTACTGGTTCCAGGGTGAGTGGTGGTACAACTCCTCGCTTCTGTTTGTTGTGGGTATCGTCGTTTCCAAGCATTCCGAATCCCTCGGAAAGATCGCGCGCAAGGCATACTGGGGGCTTATTCCCGTGTTCGGTTTCCTTGTCTGGTTCCTCGGAGCAAAGACACACAATGCTCTTATGACATATTCTTACTGGAGTGAGGAGCCCGGCGGCGATCCCGCTGTCATGGATAAGCTCCGCTGCCTGTCCGTACAGCTTCCCTGGATCCTGTGCTTCGTCATGCTGGTCCTTCTCATCATGATGAAGGTCAGGTTCGGAAACCCCGTTCTGAAGTTTCTGGGGGCCATATCTCTCGAGCTTTACCTGAGCCATAACCTCTTCCTTACGGGCTTGCAGGACGGATCGATATTCAGAGTTAAGAGCGCAAGCATGTACATGATCCTAACGATCCTTATGGCTATAGGATTTGCGACCGTCATAAGCGGCGTGGATAAGTACATCATCGGTCTTATCACAGGACGCAGGAAAGACGATCTTAAGCTCGCGGCTGTTGACCGCATCCACTCCATAGACGTTATGAGAATAGTAATGGCGTTTCTTGTAGTGACTATCCACTGGCCCTTCGAAGGCAAGGCGGGACAAGTCTTCATCACTTTCGGAAAGACAGCCGTACCGTTCTTCCTCGTGGTATGCGGATATCTCCTCTTCCGTGAAGACAGCAAAGAGATGATGAAGCGCCTTATAAAGCAGACGAAAAGGATCGCGATATTCTATGTGCTGGCCAACATCTTCTATGCGGGCGCACTTGCTTGGTTTGTCCGGCAGACGACAGGTTCATTAGTCCAGTTCAAGGAATGCTTCAAGACAAAGCCCCTTATGGACTTCCTCCTTTATAACTTCTCGCCCTTTTCCGAGCACCTGTGGTATCTGGGATCGCTCCTTTATGCACTTCTGATCATGCTCGTTTTAAATAAGCTAAAAGTTCTGAAGCATGCGGTATTCGCAGGTCCAGTACTCATAGCGGCGTACGTGATCCTGTCGCATCTTGGAGTCGGTGAAGGATATCAGCTTCGAAATGCGGTCCTCGTAGGTATGGCATATACGCTTACGGGAATGCTCATCAGAAGGTTTGAGAAGAAGATCCTGTCGATGAGGTTCCTAGTCCCCGTGCTGCTCGTCCTGTCCGTTATCTGTTCAGCTGGAGCTTTATTTGAGCTGAACCACTATAAGCAGGGAACTGAAGTGCCTTTTGTAGGCTGTGAGATCCTGACTATCGTCATCGTCCTTCTTTGCCTGAGATTCCCCAATTTCGGCGTCGGCACCTTTGCGGAAAAGCTCGGAAGGGATTGCTCGCTCCCCATCTATATCATGCATATCGCGGTGCTCTTCCTGTTCCTTGGAACACATAACGAAAAGTTCTTCGGTGATTACGGCGCGGTGGCGATATTTGTTGTAACCGCCGCGGTCACAGGCGCATATGTGAGCATAAAGCACGCCATTGCCGCCACAGGCACCGCAAAAGAGAGCGAGAGCGCCAAGCAGGCGGAGGTCGCTTCTGAAAAGATCTGATCTTCATAATATCTACCCAGATATACGGAAAGGCCGTGGCAATGGAGCCGCGGCTTTTTCTTTTGGGTGCATATGTGCTTGAAGCCATCACCTTATGATCGGAGTTAAGCCGGCCGATGGACTTGTACCATAATTACGACACTTTTGTCTTCCAAGTGTAAAAAAAACGGTAATCTAGGCTCAGATTACCAACAAACGTACACTTACACGGCGTATGTGTAAAAAAACCGGTACACGTTTCAGCAAAGTTCACTTTCAAGTTAGGTGCTGCGATCCTACGGATTCCGTGAAGAACCTGTTCATAGACCAAGAGCGTTGACTAAAAAACTTTCAACACAAGCCTCAACAAAACTGAGGGTGTTTGTGTTGAGAAATGTGTTGAGATGACTTTGGCCGCCACCGCCACCGCCGTGCGGCGCCCGGTCCCTTACCTTACATCGCCGTCGAGCAGACCGGACCTTCTTTCGAGGACCAGATTCTTTATTAGATATACGAAAGATGCGGCCACAACGGTGCTTAGAAGCACTGCGGGAAGATAGAAGCCGATGCCGTATCTCTCATAGATGAAGAAGAGGTGTTCGGCCATCAGGAAGTTGAGCATGATGATCTCGAGCGAGATCTTTCCCAGGAACTTGAGCACGGGATTGCCGATCCTGACCCTGGATAGGATCGTGATCAGAAGGATCAGGAAGACGAGCTCCAGAGCCGTTTCTGCTGTAAGTCCGGTGAGTCTGTCGAGGGCAGGGTGACGCGTGACTGAGAGCTCCGGATAATAGATCTGCCTGCCGATCAGAACCCTGTGGATGTAGTCGAGGAGCACCAGGAGGACGGAAGACGAGATGATGACAGCCGTGAAAGCTTTTCTGATGATCCTGTTGATGCGGTCTTCCTTATAAGCATAGAGCATTCCGGCAGGGAACATGAGGATCGTGTTGTACCACCATTCTCCCTTGAACCAGTAAGACATGGTGAGGGATCCGGAGTGCCCCGAAAAGAATCCTATGACGATCATGATGATCACGACGGAGGTCAACAGTATGATACCCGTCCGTACTTTCTTTACGATGCCGAAGATGATCCTGAAAGCTACGTAGAGGATCATGATCTCGACGGCGAACCACATCTGGTTATTGACGAGGAAAAGCCCGAAAAAGGCGCAGATGACTTCCGTAAACGTGAAGTGGTTTCCGTATTTGATGTTACCTAAAAGTGCTTCCGTCAGATAGATATAGTTGCAGATAAAGTAGGGGACTAGCACGGTGAATATCCTTCTTTTCATAAAGCCCTTTGTGTAATCCTTTTCGGACATCTGTCTCTTGATGAGACCGAAGCCGGAACAGAAGAAATAGAAGGCGACAGCCAGTATGCCGTAAAAATAGTAATTTGTGAAAGGCATCATGTTTTCCATATCCGTTCCGAAATGGGTCAATGTGATCACGGTATGATGAAGGATGATGAATACCGCGAGGGATCCGCGGATCTCCTTGCTCAGGATCCTGTCAAAGAATGCGGTATCTTCGTCCTTGGGCCTTATTGAAGAACCGGCTAGAAGAATGATGCCGAGGAAAGCCAGGCTTATGTAAAATGCTGCTTCAAAATCCACTTACTTTCCTCCTTCTTACCTTATTAAGCTTATAACGTTAAGCGTCAGTGATATCATCAGCAGAGTGATCACAACGAGTATTATGATGATCAGCCGCGTTCGTTCCTTCTTGTGCCGCAGTTCCTCGTCTCCCAGTTCTACCGATTCGCTGACGAGTTTCTGCGCTTCCTCGCGGGTCAACACCTGGTCTTCCGGTTTTTTTTCTCCTGCCAGGAGTTCCATTATCGATATATCAAGGAGATTCGCGATCGGTTCGAGCATCGAGATATCGGGAAAGCTCAGACCTCTTTCCCATTTGGATACGGCTTTGTCAGTGACATTCAGCGCTTCGGCAAGCTGCTTTTGCGTGAGCCCCTTTTCCTTGCGAAGTTCCGTTATGAGTTGTCCTGTCTTTTCCTTGTCCATTAATGCTTTCCGACATCAGATCTTGCTGCCTGAAAAAACACGGCAGCTGCACATCTATTTTACCTTCTTATCAATGATCCTGCGTAAATTTTGATCCGTATGAAACAAAAAAGGTGTCACGCAAGACACCTTTTTGAGTTGTATCCGGAATATGGGGCGTGCTGATCACAGATCCCCCGGGGACTTCACCCCCAGATCCTTGCACAGATCATCCGTAAGATCTGTAACTGTTCCGTGATCCGAACCCATGCAGCCGATAAACATCACGCTCGTACCGTTCAGATAATATCCGAAGAGACGGAATGTGCGGGGTTGGGCCGAAGTTGTATAGAGTGAGTAGGTTATACCGTCAGACTTGCCTGAATCGCTTTCAACTTCCCATACACTGCTGTTCCGGGCTTCTTCCAATTCATCCTCAAAATAGTCGATCATATCTTCGTAAGCTTCGGCGGCATCCTCATTTGACTCATAGTCGAGCGCATAGATAAAGGCTATGGCAGAATCAACATCATTGTCAACGTCTCCGGATGTCATAAAGAAGGTGACCTCCTTAACGCTCTTGCTGTCTAAGCTGTTTGATACTTCATAAAGGAAGCCGTCGCTAACGATATCGCCGGCGTCATCGGTAGTGACCGCGATCCCGTCAGAAAAAAAGCCCAGGTCTTCTGAGTTGATGTGTTCATTGACATCCTCATTCATTTCGTCTGCGTCGTCGTAGACCGTCGCACCGTATTGTTCTGCGTAAGCAGCCAGCTTTTTTGAGCTTATCTTGCTTTGGAAAGAGCATCCCGTCATCGCAGATGCAAGTGCCGCGATAAGTAGAACGGATAATATCCTTTTCATATGTTTATTTACCTTTCTATCCGTTTAGTCCGCTAATATATTAGCACAAAAATGCGGGATATATATAAAAAAGGTGTCCCTCATGAGAAGGACACCTTTTTTGATCGAAACAGTTATTAACTATCAGCTGTGGTTGTTCCAGTCGTAGTAGTAAGAAGTGATCATGAAGTTTCTGACGGGCTCGGAAGTCGTTACGTTGACTGTCGCATTCAGAGTCTCGCCTGCGGGGATCACTGTTGAGTTAGGCGTTCCGATATAGGTATTGGGATTGGAAGCCGACTGGGTGAATGTGTAGTAGCTGGAAGATACGGATGTGATATCAGCCTCGCAGGAGAGGGTGATGGACAACGAGTTCAGCGATCTGTTCAGTGTAGCATTCTGTGATCCGTAGTTCTCGAGGGTCATATCAAACGAGAATCCGTTATCCGTAGGAGTTGCATTCACGATATTGTGTCTGAATGTAAGGACTACATCGTCGGAAGAACCGCCGTTTGCAGTTGTCGAGGCAGTGGTCGTCGTAGCGGCCGTAGTGGTCGTAGTCGCCTCTGTCGTTGTCGTAGCCGTGGTCGTTTCTTCTGTTGTAGTCGTAGCTTCCGTTGTTTCCTCAGTCGTCTCCTCAGTAGTCTCCTCAGTGGTTTCTTCCGTTGTCTCTTCTGTGGTGGCTTCCGTTGTAGTAGTAGCAGTAGTTGTCTCTTCGGTAGTTGTCGTAGCTTCTGTCGACTCTTCTGTGGTCTCGGTCGTCTCATCCGCTGTTGTAGCAGTAGTTGCAGGTGCCGTTATCTCGGGCTCCTTCTTGCCGCCGAACCACTTGTCCTTGTACTCGAAGAATGTCAGTACGCCGAGAAGGACGACAAGAACAACTGCAAATCCGATGATACCTGCCTTTCCGGGATCCTTAGGTGTCTTATCGGACTTCTTTCTCTTCTTGCTCTTAGCGACCTGCGTAACGGGTTCGATCTTACCCTGACCCGGCTTGGAAGCAGACTTGGAAGGGTAATCGGGATTGGATGAAGCCGCAGGCCTTCTGGGAACGGATGTGTTGGATCTGGGAGCCGCATTTGTTCTTCCCTTGGGTTCGAAAACAGGCTTATTGTCAACCGTTGCAGTCTCGACGGGCTTCGCGGCAGCAGCAGCGGGAGCCTTGTTGGCGGCACCGGGACGCTGATTGGATTCAGGCTTATTTACGGGAGCAGGTACAGGTTCGTTCTCAGTTGCCTTAGCCTTGGGAGCGGGAGCCTGCTTTGCAATAGCCGGAATATCAGTAGCGGCGGCGGGAGCAGAAGCGGCTGCGGCAGGAGCCTGCTTGGGAGCGTTGTCCTGCTTAGCAGCAGGAGCCATATCGGGAGCCTTGGAAGGTTCCTTGGCGGGTGCTTTTGCTGCGGGAGCATATTCAGGAGCAGCGGCTGTAGCAGGTGCAGAGGAAGGCGCTGACTCCTTCTTATCGGATGCTTTCCCGTGAACGGGTTCTTCCTTCTTCTCGTGCTTCCTTGGTTCGTGAGCCTTACGTGCTCCGAAAGCATTTACGCCGGAAGATACATTGCCGTATGTCTGAAGGTTGGAAGGCTCTGAAGCCTTGGCAGGTTCTTCGGATGCCTTGGGTTTCTCGGGAGCCGAAGGTGCAGCGGGAGCTGCAGGTGCTTCCTTAGCGGGAGCAGGAGCTGCTTTAGCGGCAGGAACTTCGGGCTTGGAAGAAGCCTTGGAAGCAAAAGGTGACATCTTGGGCTTGGAAGCGGGAGCTTCGTTTACTGCCTTATCAGTATCGGATCCTGCAAATGAACTGTGTGACTGTGAGGATGAAGCGAAATCAAGATCTTCCCCTGCCTTGAACGGATCCTTGGCATCAGGGGAGAGACCTGCGAAAGCAGCAAAGTCGGGATCGACATCATCGAACTTGGGCTCTGGTACAGACTCGGGCTGGGCAGGCCTTACGGAAGGCTTGGATTCTTCCGCTGCTTCGGGAGCTGAGGCAGGCTTGAAAGCAGGTGCATCGGGTTTCTTATCCTCAACGGGAGCGAAGGCGGGAGCTTCAGGCTTCTTTTCCTCTACAGGAGTGAAGGCGGGAGCTTCAGGCTTCTTATCCTCTACAGGAGCGAAAGCCGGAGCCTCAGGCTTCTTCTCCTCGACCGGAGCGGAGGCAGGCTTAAAAGCGGGAGCCTCGTGTTTCTTATCTTCAACAGGAGCTGACGAAGCGAAAGCAGGCTTGGAAGCGGGAGCCTCGGGTGCTGATACCGGTGCGGGAGCAACGGGAGCCGGAGAAGGCTTGGACACTTCGGGCTCCGATGCCTTGGGAGCTGGACTTCCTCCGCCTAGGGGCTTGAATGCCGATACGGAAGAATCGAAATCAAAATCTCCGAGATCGTCTTCATAAGAGAAACTGGCCACAGGATCAAAATCCAGTTCGGGAACTTCGTTCGCGGCACCCTTGAGCTTATCGGATACCGAATCGGTATCTCCGGGCTTCAGTGATACCATGAAAGAAGAAGCTACCGTATCATCATCCAGAGCATCCTCGGGAATGATCGGTTTGTTCTTGCTGTCTTCGGAATTGAATAATCCGACTTCCTCGGCACTCCTGGGAGCGCTGTCAGCGCTGAAGAGCTTATTCTCTCTCTCGTTCAGACCGTTATCCTTATTCTTGTCGTCAGATCCTAATAACATATAATGTCACCTCATCAATGCATAATAATGCATAATAATAATTAAATATAATTCAACAGACTGATAAAAGCAATTGTTTTGAGCGTAATTGAAAGATTCGTAATGAACTTGACACGATAGAATGGTGGTGCTATTATACTACAGCACTAACGGATAGGCTCGTGTGGCGGAACAGGCAGACGCAACGGACTTAAAATCCGTCGGAGTAAAATCCGTACCGGTTCAAGTCCGGTCACGAGCACCATTTTATTCCGGAGTGCAGCGATAATATCGCGGAGTGGAGCAGTTGGTAGCTTGCCGGGCTCATAACCCGGAGGTCGAGAGGTTCGAGTCCCTCCTCCGCAACCAGATCTTAAGACCCGTTACCATAGTGGTGACGGGTTTTTTATATGGATATCCCGTAAGACAGTGTTATAATACTTCTTGGTTTTAAAAGATCATCCTTGGGGATAGACCGTCGTGAGACGGAGGAGATGAATAATGATTTTGGAGGATGATTTATGAATGTTTCAAAAGTCTTTTCGATCGTTCAGGTCGTATTCATGTACGGACTGCAGGTATTTGCCTGTCTTTTTACTTATGGCGGGCTCTATAAGACCCTGGAGTTTAAGATTGCACTGACGGTCTTTTTGATCGTTGCCGGCGTGGCATTTATCAGTGGTCTTGTCTCGACGATAGCGGCGGGTGTATCTTCACTTCGGGGAGGGGTTCCGTGTATCAGGTTTTTCGGGATAATAAAACTTATACTTCTGCCGTACTATATCATTAACATATTTTTCTGGCTCAAACTGATCGGTGGCTTTATGAATCCGTTCCTGATGCTCGGCATTCCGATACTTATCATCATCGGAGTGTGCGCGACGTATCTTTATATGGTGCTTACGAGCCTTCCCGCCGTTATATCCACGGCGGTATATATGAAGAAACAGCACAGGAAGATCTCTGCCATTATCGTTCTTGCCCTGGTAGCGGAGTTCATATTTGTACTAGATACTGTCGGCGCGGTCATACTTATGAAGTGCGCCGGAAAAGATATCCTGACAGACGGGAGGACATGATCTGTAGAATTATCAGGCGACTGGCACGCTTGTCCCTGTTTTTCTGCATGAGACCGCCTTTTTATGTACCACATTATGGACAGAGGCGGGTTTGTCCCTGCCCTTATACATAAATCTGCGGTTATAAGACGCAGATCAGGGACAGCGGCTGCCTGCGGGCAGCGGCACTTCAAGTCAGCACTTCCTGCGGATCACGGTCAGACCCGATAAGTTGCATTTTTGTCCTCGAAAATTGATGTTAAGTCCTTTCTTTGTACAGAAAGGGGGAGCAGCCTCATGCTCTGTGCTATGATTGTCGTAGCGATGACAGATCGTGAGAAAGGGATAATATGGCAGATTCGGATTCAAATAAGATAACAAGAGAATATTTTGACAGCCTTCTCCTTCAGATGAGGCATATAGACAGTAAGCCGGCGGATACCGGGATCGTTCTTTTCGGGCAGACATTCGATACTCCGATCGCAACAGCGGCGCTCTCGCATCTTAATAACACTGCTGATAACGGTATGGCAAATATGGCCCGCGGGGCGTTGATGGCGGGAGCCCTGTGTTTCTCCGGAATGGGCGAGACCGAAGAGATCAGAGCGATGTGCAGGACCGGGGCTAAGGTCATTAAGATAGTCAAGCCTCATGCCGATAATTCCGTTGTTTTCGCCAAGATCAGGGAGGCGGAGGATGAAGGCGCTTTCGGAACAGGCATGGATATAGATCATGCTTTCGGCAGTAACGGAGAATACGATAACGTTATGGGACTGCCCATGAGATCCAAGTCTCTTGAAGAGATGAGAAGCTTTGTAAACAGTACTGACCTGCCGTTTATCGTCAAGGGGGTCCTCAGCGTATCGGATGCCCTGAAGTGTCTTGAGATCGGTGCGGCGGGTATCATAGTCTCGCATCACCACGGCATAATGAGTTCCGCGGTGCCGCCTCTTTATATCCTTCCGAAGATAAGGGAAGCCGTGGGGGATAGGATGACCGTATTTGTTGACTGCTGTATAGAGAGCGGCATGGATGCTTTCAAGGCTCTGGCTCTCGGTGCGGATGCCGTCTGTACCGGCAGGGCGATCATTCCGCCTTTGAAGGAGAACGGCGCCGAAGGCGTCAGGGACAAGTTGCTTGCCATGACGGGCGAACTGAAAGCGGTTATGAGCAGGACAGGCTTCGGGATGCTTAAGGATATAGATGACAGCGTCATCGTGAAAAGGGATTTCTGATAAACGGAGGCAAGATATGAGACTCGGAGGAGCGATCGAAAGACAGTACGATAACCCCGAAGAATGGGTGAAACTGGCAAAGGAACTGCGTTACAGCGCGGTCCTGGCACCGATAGATCACACAAGTGACGATAATACCCGTAGAGAATATATGAAGGCAGCTTCTGATGCCGATCTTCTGATCGGGGAAGTCGGCGTCTGGAGAAACTGTATGAGCACGGATGATTATGAACGCCGGGAAGCCGTGGAATATGCTAAGGCATAACTGGAACTGGCTGATCATCTCGGAGCGAACTGCTGCGTCAACATACTCGGTAGCAGGAACAAAGCATCCTGGGACGGTTTCTCCAAAGACAACTATTCGGAGGACTTCTATGCGATGGCAGTTGACAGCATAAGAGAGATAATCGATTCGGTCAAGCCGGTCCGGACTTTTTATACGATCGAGCCGATGCCCTGGTGTGTGCCCGATTCTCCCGAATCATATCTTAAGCTGATAAAAGACGTTGACCGTAAGGAGTTCGCCGTTCATCTGGACTTCGTCAACATGATCAACTGTCCGCAGAGATACTGTCTCAACGAGGATTTTATAAGACACTGTTTTGACCTGCTGGGCCCTTATATCAAGAGCATCCACGGCAAGGATGTCCTCATGGAGCAGGCGTATACCACCCTGATACACGAGACTATGCCCGGGGCCGGCGTACTCGACTACCGAAAGATCCTTCCTCTGGTGGAGAGCCTCGGCCCCGACACTCCTCTTTTTGTGGAGCATCTGCCGGATCATGAGACTTATAAGACCGCGGCTTCGTATGTGAGGTTCCGCGCAGCGGAAGCGGGCGTGTCTGTTAAGGGGTAAATAATCTTTATCACGCAAACTATCACAAAAACACCGGTATTTTTGTGATAAATTGCGAGAATCTCGCAGATCATCACAAAAAAGTGGCGACCGTTGTGATATTTTGCGTGATAGTGAAAGAAACGGCTGACTGCAAAAGTTTTAAAAGATTTAAAATACTCCCTGCGGCAAAGATGTTATAATCAGCCTATGAACATCGTTATGTCGGATCTCAAAAAACTTACCCGTAAGATCAATACCGTGATACTGATCATGGTGTTCGGACTGATGTCTTTTTTCTTAGTCAGTCACGCGATGTTCCTGGTATGGTTCAGTATCCCGACAGCTTTGATATATATATTCGGATATTATCTTATCTCCAAAGAGAGACTCGATATCTATCTTCGGATGGTGTACGGATGGCTGACCCTGTATATGAGCGTAACGACGGTGTGCCTGGGGTACGGGTTCGGCTTTCATCTTTACAGCCTTTCGATGATACCCATCATCTTCTATTCCGAGTATATGGCATATAAGCTGGGCAGCAAGAGCGTTCACGCCATGCTATACAGTGTGCTGGTCATCATCTGTTATCTGCTGTCGACGGGGTACAGCGCTTATGTTAAGCCCGTTTATGTTGTCGACTCTTATATCGCGGGATTGTTCTGGATCTTCAATTCCCTGACGGTCCTGGGATTCGTCACTTTCTATTCGTGGATACTGATCAGGATGACCATCAAGTCCGACAGCCTTTTATCTGAACGGGCGAACAAGGATCCGCTTACAGGACTTTATAACCGCCATTACACGATGGAGAAGCTCAAGGAGGCATATAACGGCGATAAGCCCCGGTCTATCGCCATGATAGATATTGATAACTTCAAGCTTATCAATGACGGCTACGGTCACAGTGCCGGCGATGAGGTCCTCAAAAAGATCGCTTCAGTCATGACCGAAGTGTGTGGAAACGGGACTATCGGCAGATGGGGAGGAGAGGAGTTCCTGATACTGTTTGAAGGAACTCCCGGGATCATCGAGAAACTGAGGAGTACCGTTGAGGATACCGTCTTCGAATTCGATGGCAGAAAGATCGACGTGACTGTCACGGCAGGTGTCGCTTCCATGGATAAGGAGATATCGCTTGACAAGTGGATCATTGAAGCCGATGAGAAGCTCTACTATGGTAAGAATAACGGCAAGAACAGAGTCGTATGCTGACTTATCGGAAGGGATCGGATATGAGCATCAGGATTTACTCGATAGTCGGGAAGAACAGCCTGTGAAAAAGACCGGCGCGCTCACACATGTGATACATCCTTTTCCGCCTCTTTTTGACTGCGACTCGAGGATACTGATACTCGGATCCTTTCCCTCGGTCAAGTCGAGGGAGCAGGAATTCTTCTACGGGCATCCTCAGAACCGCTTCTGGAAGGTGATGGCAAGGATCCATGGTGAAGAGGTTCCGGTGACTGTAGAAGAGAAGAAAAAAATGCTTTTAAAGCACCATATCGCGCTCTGGGACGTGATCAGTTCGTGCGATATTAAGGGCTCTTCCGATTCTTCGATAACAAATGTTACTGCAAATGACTTGTCAACTGTGCTCTCAGGTGCGAAGATAGAGAGGATAACAGTTAACGGCAAAACAGCCGAAAAGTATTATATTAAATATATAGAACAGAAGATAAGGATCAAGGCCGGATGCCTTCCTTCCACCAGTCCCGCGAATGCGGCGTGGAACATCGAAAGACTGGCGGAAGCGTGGGAGCAGGGCTTATACGGAGAAAGGAAGCTATGAAGAGGATACTTGTAACCGGCGGAACAGTTTTCGTAAGCAAGTTTACGGCACAGTATTTTGTCTATAAAGGATATGATGTCTATGTCATAAACCGTAACACCAGACCGCAGGTAAAAGGCGTTACCCTGATAGAAGCCGACAGACATACGATAGGCGATAAGCTCAAGGGCATTCATTTCGATGCCGTTTTGGATGTTACCGCTTATGATGCGTCTGACGTTCTTGAACTCATAAAGGCTCTGGATTCCTTTGATGATTATGTGATGATAAGTTCGAGCGCAGTATATCCCGAGACTTCCTCCATGCCTATAAAGGAGGACAGCCCTCTCGGTGAGAATAAGTTCTGGGGTCCTTACGGTACCGGCAAGCTCGAGGCCGAAGAAGTCCTGAGAAGGCTGGTCCCCGAGGCCTATATACTTAGACCGCCTTATATCTACGGACCCATGAACAGCGTTTACCGCGAGGCGTTCGTCTTTGACTGCGCCATGAATGACAGGAAGTTCTATCTCCCCAGAGACGGCTCTATGAAGCTTCAGTTCTTCCATGTGGGCGATCTTTGCGAGACCATGGAAAAGATAATCGAGAACAGACCGTCCGAACATATCTATAATGTCGGCAACAAGGAGAGCATCTCCGTCCGCGACTGGGTCACGCTCTGCTATGAATGCGCAGGCAAGACTCCCGAATTCGTAGAGGTCCATAAGGATATCGAACAGAGAAAGTATTTCAGTTTCTACGATTACGAGTACAGTCTTGACGTTTCCAGACAGGAGCTCCTGCTGCCGTCCACTTTCAGTATCAAAGACGGACTCTCGGACTGCTATCTCTGGTATAAGGACAATCAGGGCGATGTCAAGAAAAAGCCTTATATAGAGTATATCGACAGCCATCTGTCTTCCTTACACCAGTTGTAAGTGTTATTGGGATAAAGGTTGTAATAAGATTAGACCGAGCAGAAAAGGGAGGTCTATATGCAACCTATATTAAAGATCGAATCACTTAAGAAATATTACGGAAAAGGCGACAGCAAGACGCTGGCCCTGGACGGGATATCTTTTCAGGTAATGCCCGGAGAGTTCCTCGGGATAATGGGCAGCAGCGGTTCGGGCAAGTCTACTGTCCTTAACTGCATCGCTTCGGTCATAAAGCCCACGGAAGGCTCTATCGAACTTAACGGCGAGAACATCTCCAAGATGAGCGGTTCCAAGCTCGCGACTTACAGAGGCAAGGAGATAGGATATCTTTTTCAGAGCTTTGAACTGATCGATAATCTGACGGGAAGAGAGAATATCCTTCTTCCGGTCGCCCTTCACAAGTCCGAAGGGGATCCCAACGAGAGACTTAACAAGCTTATCTCTTATCTTGAAGTGGACAATATCGTGGATAAGTTCCCTTCGCAGATGTCGGGAGGCGAGAAGCAGAGGATAGCTGCCGCCAGAGCCCTGATACTCGACCCGAAGATCATCCTCGCCGATGAGCCGACGGGAGCTCTGGATTCCAAGAATGCCAAATCCCTTATGAATAAGCTCGAAGGCCTTAACGGCGAGAGCGGTTCCACGATCCTCATGGTCACTCATGATTCGAATGCGGCCAGCTACTGTTCAAGGATACTCTTTATCCAGGACGGCAAGATATTCCATGAATTACGCCGTGACAAAGTTTCCGAGAGCAGAGAGGATTTTTATCAGCGCATACTGAAGGTAATGGCGCAGCTCGGAGGAGGAAGCGCCAATGTTCTTTAAACTCGTACTTCGTAACAGTAAAAGGAGCCGTAAGGAAAATGTCCTTTTTATGAGCTCCATGCTCATATCCGTAATCGCTTTCTATGTAGTACTGTCACTGGAGAATCAGGATGTCATCAGATACCTGAAGACTCTGGAAAGTGATGCGGTCACTAAGCTCATCGCCATGACCGGCGGTCTTTATATCTTTACTCTCGTGGTGCTGTTCTTCATGATATATTATGCGAGCAGATACCAGATCGAGAGGCGTAACCACGAGCTCGGCGTTTACCTCATGATGGGTATGCGAAAAGGAAAACTCCTCATGATGCTGCTGGCCGAGGAACTCGCCGGAACTTTTATATCGCTCATTGCGGGTATCCCCGCGGCGGTCCTTCTGAGCGAACTGATGAGCCTCATGACGGTAAAGCTCGTAGGGATAGGCTTTATCGGACACCAGACCACGTTCTCGATACGTGCGTGCCTCCTGACATGTCTCGGATTTTTCGTCATTAAGCTCGCTGCATTCCTTATCATCAGCTTCAAGCTTGCCGGCAAGGAGATCGGAACTCTCCTTGCCGACGAGTCCGAGAATATCAAGAAGCAGAAG
>JAFZWN010000014.1 GCA_017617295.1 Clostridiales bacterium
AACGAACTCCTGAGCCTCAAGAACATTGAGCTTATAGAAGTTCTTGATCTGACCGGGAACAATCCTGTCAGCGATGATCTTCTCGGGCTTGCCCTCTTCGAGAGCCTTCTTTGTGATGATCTCAGTCTCCTTATCGATCTCCTCCTGAGGAACCTCAGACTCGGAAACCCATGTGGGAGCGGAAGCAGCGATCTGCATTCCGATATCCTTGGAAAGAGCAGCAAACTTATCGGATGTTGCTACAGAAGCATCACCGAGTGCGAACTCAACGAGTACGCCGACCTTACCGCCTGCATGGATGTAAGATGTAACTGCGCCGTTGGAAGCCTCATAAACAGCAAATCTTCTGATAGAAACATTCTCACTGATATCAGCGATAGCTTCCTTTGTGAAGATCTCAACTGTCTTAGAAGGATCATTATAAAGAGCGGAAGCCTTGAGAGCCTCAACATCAGCGGGCTTTGTAGCCATGATCTGAGCGCCGACTTCATCAACGAACTTCTTGAACTTGGGAGTCTCTGCAGCGAAGTCAGTCTCAACATTGACCTCTACGAGAACACCTGTCTTATTATCGTCGGAGATAAAGGATGCAACCTTACCTTCAGCTGCGACTCTGCTGGACTTCTTCTCAGCCTTGGCCATACCCTTCTCACGAAGCCAAGCCTTAGCCTTCTCGATATCGCCGTCGCACTCTGTAAGTGCCTTCTTACAATCCATGATTCCGCAATCCGTTAGTTCGCGGAGTTCCTTAACCTGCTGTGCTGTGATTGCCATATATTATTCCTCCGTCTTCTCTTCTACTGCTGCAACAACTTCCTCGATGGACTCAGCCTCGCCCTCGGAAGCGGCCTGAATCTGCTCCTCGGCAGCGGCTTCCATCTCGGACATAGCCTCAACGCCTGCCTCAAAAGACTCACCCTCGTGAGCTTCTATAACGGCATCAGCCATCTTGCCGGCAATAAGCTTTACGGCTCTGATAGCGTCATCGTTACCGGGGATAACATAATCGACCTCATCGGGATCGCAGTTCGTATCAACGATTGCAACGATCGGGATATTAAGTCTTCTGGCCTCTGCTACTGCGAGGTGCTCCTTCTTTGTATCAACTACGAAAAGAGCAGCGGGAAGCTTCTTCATCTCGGTGATACCGCCGAGGTTCTTCTCGAGCTTCTCCATCTCGAGCTTGAGCTTTGCGACTTCCTTCTTGGGAAGAACGTCAAATGTGCCGTCCTCAGCCATGATACGGAGATCCTTAAGTCTTGCGACTCTGGTCTTGATCGTCTTGAAGTTTGTGAGAGTACCGCCGAGCCATCTGTTATTGATGTAGTGCTGTCCGCATCTCTCAGCTTCTTCCTTGATGGAATCCTGAGCCTGCTTCTTTGTACCTACGAAAAGGAGGTCGCCCTGAGAGGCAAGTTCCTTCATTGCATCGTAAGCCTCGTCAACTTTCTTGACTGTCTTCTGAAGGTCGATGATGTGGATGGTGTTTCTCTCTGTGAAGATGTACTCCTTCATCTTGGGGTTCCATCTTCTGGTCTGGTGTCCGAAATGAACACCTGCTTCCAAGAGCTGCTTCATTAAAATTACAGGCATAAAAAAATCCTCCTTGTTTTTACTTCTGCGGTACGAATGACCGGTTTCCGGGCACACAAAAAGATATACCGCATGTTTTTTATGCCCGACTACTATATCAGAAGAGTTTTTGTTATGCAATAGAAAAAAGCCCGATCTTCAGCGAAAAACGGACTTTTTCGAAGATTTTCAAAGATTTTGGCTCGCGATAGCGTTACCAGACGACGTTGATCTCCTTCGTCTCCTCAAAGTTATCCCTCTTCTTGATGAAGCCGGGAGCTACCTGAGGGAACAGAGCACAGGACAGAACATCCTCTTCCGTCTTGGCAAAATCAGCCACGGAAGCCCTTAATGTCTCCATCTCGTTGGCCAGAAGATCGGCGGGGCGGCACTCGATCACGGGCTCATCCCCTATCGCCATCTTGCGGATCTCCTCGTTGACCTTCCCGGGAAGTCTTCCGTACTCGCCGTGAAGGAGCATCTTCGACTCTTTCGTGAAAGTCTTATAGCGGCCCATCAGGACATTGAGAACGGCCTGAGATCCTACGATCTGCGATGTTGGCGTAACCAGAGGCGGATATCCGAAGTCTTCCCTTACCCTGGGTACCTCGGCGAGTACTTCCTCAAAGCGCGACTCTGCGCCTGCCTGCTTGAGCTGGTTAAGAAGGTTCGAGAGCATTCCGCCCGGAACCTGATAGATCAATGTATTGGGATCGACACGGAGTACCTTGGGATCGAGGATGCCCTGATCCTGAAGCTTCTGAGCCACCCCCTTGAAGTGGGACGCTGCTTTCGAAAGGCTCGGAAGATCGAGACCCGTATCCCTTGGCGTTCCCTTGAATGCTGCTACGAGGGACTCGGTCGCAGGCTGGGACGTACCCGTTGCCAGAGGCGAGAGCGCCGTATCGATGATATCGATGCCGGCAAGAGCGGCGGCATAGTAAACCATCGCGCCCGTACCTGTCGTATCGTGTGTATGAAGATGCAGCGGTACGTCGACCGCTTCCTTGAGCTTACTTACCAATGAATATACATTAGAAGGCAGCAGCAGGTTTGCCATGTCCTTGATACAGATGACATCGGCGCCCATCTGAACGAGCGTCTTGGCCTGCTGAACGAAATACTCCTCGTTATGTACGGGGCTCGTCGTATAGCTCAGCGCAGCCTCACATGTACCGCCGTATTTTTTGACGGCACGCATAGGACTTTCCATATTACGGACATCGTTAAGAGCATCGAACACCCTTACGACATTGATGCCGTTTTCGATCATGCGTCCGCAGAAGGACTCGACCACGTCATCGGCATAGTGACGGTAACCAAGGAGGTTCTGTGCTCGAAGGAGCATCTGCAAGGGAGTCTTGGGCATCGCCTTCTTGAGCGTCCTGAGCCTCTCCCAGGGATCTTCGCCCAAAAATCTCATGCAGGAATCGAACGTCGCGCCGCCCCAGCACTCGATGGACCAGTATCCCATGTTGTCCAGGATCTCGCATGCGGGAAGCATGTCCTCGATCCTCATCCTCGTGGCTGCCTGTGACTGGTGGGCGTCACGAAGGATCGTGTCTGTTATATAGAGTTTCTTTTCGGGCATATCAAGCATCGTTTACTCAACCTCGAAAAGGAACTGTCCGGCTGCTACCGTATCACCCTGAGCAACGGCGATCGACTTGATAACGCCGGCCTTGGGGGAATTGATGTCGTTTTCCATCTTCATGGCCTCGAGGACTACAACTGCCTCACCGGCCTCTACGCTGTCGCCTGCGGCCTTGTTGACCTTAAGGATCGTACCGGGCATGGGTGCGTTGACGCCGCCGTTAGCGGAAGCTGCAGCGGGTGCAGACGAAGGAGCGGCCTTGGCGGATGCCACGGGAGTAACAGCTGCCTTTGTCTCGGACTTGGCGGGAGCCTCAGTTTTGGCGCTGCCGTTCATGGGCTCCACTTCTATCTCATAAGATCTGCCGTTAACGGTAACCTTGTAATTACTCATATAGCCTCATCCTCCAGAGTGTATTTCTTGAAATTGAGCTTGTGATCGTTCAGATATTTCTGAAGCGGAGATACTCCGATCTCCTTGAAGCTTACGACACGAAGGTCCCTGACGTCGCTTCCGGTCTGCTCTGCGATTGCTGCTACTGCCATTGCAATGATCTGCTCGTTTGAAAGAATATCCATCTTTATCCTCCTCTTATTACAAAGGTATGTTTCCGTGTTTCTTATAAGGGCGGTCCTGGGACTTTGTCTCAAGGGCCTTGAGTGCATCGTAGATCTTTGTCTTTGTCTCCTCAGGGAAGATGACTTCGTCGACGTATCCTCTCGAAGCAGCCACATAAGGGTTCATGAACTTATCGTTATATTCCTTGGTAAGCTCTTCCCTCTTGGCTTCCTTATCCTCTGCGGCATCGATCGCCTTACGCCCGATGATGGCGACTGCGCCGGATGCACCCATTACAGCGATCTCAGCGATGGGCCATGCGTACACGATGTCAGCGCCGAGTCCCTTGGAGTTCATGGCGATGTATGCTCCGCCGTACGCCTTTCGCATGATGACAGTCACCTTCGGGACCGTTGCCTCGGCAAAAGCATACAGAAGTTTTGCTCCGTGCCTTATGATGCCGTTATGCTCCTGGTTTGATCCGGGCATAAATGCAGGGACATCGACCAGAGTAACGAGCGGGATATTGAAGCAGTCGCAGAAGCGGATGAATCTCGCTCCCTTATCGGATGCGTTGATCTCGAGAGATCCGGCGATACAATTGCTCTGGTTGGCGACTATACCGACGCTCTTTCCCTCGATCCTGGCAAGACCGACCACGATATTCTTCGCAAAGCCCGCGGAAACTTCCATAAAGCTTCCCTTATCCGTAAAACTCGCGATGACGTCACGAACATCATAAGCGGCTTTGGGATTGGAAGGGACAATCTCCGGTAGACTAGAACAATTATCAACACTATTGCCGTAAACATCTTCGGCCTCACTTTCATTATTGTCGGGAAGATACCCGATAAGTCTTCTTACTCCGTTAAGGCACTCAAGATCGTCGGGATATACAAAATGAGCTACCCCGCTGACCGAAGAATGCACTGCCGCTCCGCCGAGATCGCCGGCGCTTATCTCTTCGCCGGTTACCGACTTGACCACTGCGGGTCCCGTAATATACATCTGGCTCGTCTGCTCAGTCATGAAGATATAGTCGCAGATAGCGGGCGAATAGCACGCGCCGCCTGCGCAGGGACCAAGGATCACCGATATCTGCGGTATAACTCCGGAAGCCATCGTATTCCTGTAGAATATCTCGGCATAGCCGTTAAGGCTGTCGATACCTTCCTCGATCCTGGCTCCGCCGCTGTCATTCATTGACACAAAAGGAGCGCCTGCCTCCATTGCCTTATCCATAGCAAGACAGATCTTTTTCGCGTGAGTTGCTCCAAGAGCACCGCCGCCGACGGTAAAATCCTGTGAAGAAGCATAAACGAGCCTGCCGTGGATATATCCGTATCCCGTAACGACACCGTCACCGGGCTTTCTCTTCTTCTCCATTCCGAAATCGGTGGCACTGCTCGTCATCATGCTGCCGAGTTCAACAAAGGTATCATCATCAAAAAGAGCTTCCATCCGCTCTCTTGCCGTGAGCTTACCGCGGGAATGCTGCTTCTCGATACCTGCAGTCCCGCCGGCATTAAGAGCCTCTTCGCGTCTTATCTTAAGATCGTTTATAGAATCGACCCATTTGTCGTCCATAATATAATCCGCCCTTCAAAATTGTTCTACTATATGATACCAATAATACTTTGATTGTCAAACTATTTTTGATACAATGCTCAAAATGCATAAAGAAGGATTTTTTGCTCAGCAGAAAACACCTTGCTACAAAAAAGATCCCCCGAGTTCACAACGTGAACAGCGAGGGATCTGATAATGCATAACGGATCTGCCGTCTTATCAGAAGATATCTCTCATAATGGCTTCAAGATCTTCATCACCGAGAAAGCCAAGATCACCTTCATCATAGAACCTGACTTCGAGCGCAGCAACAACATGTGTACCCGACTGGAAGATAAGATCGTAATAACCTGATGAAGCGATCTCGGGATCAAGATACATAGAACCCCATGAGACATCGAGGTCATCAGCGGGATCAAGATAACAGTATTCGATAACACCGGGAGCATTCTCGGAAAGATCAAGATCGACATAGCTGTCCCAGTCAGGATCATGTTCCATGACATAGACGGAAATATCTTCCGCCTCTGAATCAAGATAGAAATCGATCCACTCATTAAGCTCGAAGATACAGCGGACATCGTCGTTGGTAAGACCTCTTGTGTTAAAATCCGATGAACCGGCTATGTTACCTTCAAGATCCAGTCCGTGGATAACGTCATATCCGTCATCGGAGATATAGATAAGTTCGCCGGGGATCATAACGGCCGTAAGCTCGGATATCGGACCGCCGTACTCCTCGGGATCACCGAATTCCTCATCATCGATGACTTCTTCCGGATCACCGAGATACTGATCTTCATAACTCTCTTCGGGATCGCCGAATTCCTCGTCATCGATGATCTCTTCAGGATCGCCGAATTCCTCATCGTCTATCAGCTCTTCAGGATCACCGATATATTCATCCTCTTCATAGATCTCCTCATCTTCCGTAACCTCAGGCTCGTCATCATCATTATCGGCCGGACTTTCTTTTGAGCACGCGATCAGCGAGATCGACATCGCTGCACAAAGAAAAAGTGCGATCACCTTTTTGAAATCCTTCATAACTTAACCTCCATTTAATATTTTCGATGTATTTTACAAAACAGCTTTATCATTGTATATAGTTTTGGATCATCTCCATGAAATTGTCATATCTGTAATATATCCGCCTGATATCGTGAAAGGAAACAGCAGGCCGTATCCTTCACTCCAGCCGTCAGCAGTATAAACAGTAATCTGGGGAGACACATACTGTGAATAGAAATAATCCGATCCGATTATCGCATTACCGTTCCCGTAGGTATCGATAAACTCCCGACAAGCGTCCTGATCATCGACGAAAAGCGAAAAATTCGAATATGTCGTTACATCCTCGCGGATGGGAACAACAGCCATATAACTCTCCAGAACTACGGGACAATCACTTTCGCCATAGAGCATATACCTGTCCCCAGTCCACTCAAGATACAGATATTCCTCGAATTCCACAGTATCATGTCCGCTGTCGGATTCCCAGAATCCGCTGACAGTAAGTTCAGTCAGCTCGCCCATCGGTACGGGTAAAGGTACAGTATCGCCGACATTAAGGGACTCCGCTTCCTCCTGCGACATGCAGAAGGGATCACCGTATGTAACGAGAGCACAACCGGCATCCAGCCGCAAAGCAACTATTCCTCCGTAGTATGTACCGTCAGAAGGCCACATCATATGCTCGCCCCTGACAAGAGATGTATCTATGGGACAGGGCAACGCCATGAAATCATTGTAGTCCAGGCATGCGCTCTCATCTATATACTGTATATCCGCCTGATTGATATCAGTTCCGTCCCACTCAAAATACATTATCCCGTCTTCTTCGGAACTGATAACGAGCCCGAATCCGCATTCGCCGTCTCCGTATATCTTCTGAAACCCGAAAGTCGCATCCTCATGGGTAAGCGCATATTCACCCGCAAATTCACGCAACATATGGAACTGTTCGCTGACGTCGACTCCGAACAGAGGAAGATCGATATAAGGACTCATCGTCGGATCCGATTCTGTTTCCGTTGCCGTTACGGTCGTCTCCTCAGTCTTATCGGTTGTTTCAGAGGTCTCCGTCTCTTCTGAGGTCTCTTCAGTCACCTCTTCGGTCCGTTCAGTTTCTTCATCGTCTTCCCGGGAACGTCTGCTTCTTGAGTTTCCTCCGTCGAACAGATCACATCCGGAGAATAAAGAAAGGACCAGCATGAAAGCTATAACTGTTGCAATGATCTTTTTTCTTTTCACGGTATCTTCCCTCCATCTATTTACTAAGGATTATTTTATATAAAATCTTTTACCGTGAAATCAGCCAAAGGTACGATAATGATATGTTACAATTAATTCCTTAAAGGAATAAGGAGAAAAAAATGAATATTGATTCATATCTCAAAGGAAAAGAGATCAGTAAGATCAGTGTCGGTCAAAGCGGAGCTGACGTTTACATCATAGACGGCGATTATATCTTAAAACATGTAAAAAGAGAGAATCTTGAAGGGGATCTATTTGACACATATTCACGCGAGGCACGATTCTATAAAGAAAGATCGTCGTGCTGTGACTATATCCCGGAGATCATTGACCTTAAGCTCACGGAAAACGAGATAATCTTACTTATGAGACGATATGATACACCGAACAGGACTTCTGTCGATGATATCCTTCTTCAAAAGATCG
>JAFZWN010000134.1 GCA_017617295.1 Clostridiales bacterium
GAAGTATCTGAACAATTATCTTGTATGGCACAATTTCATCAACTGGGCAAAAGGCACATCTGAAGAAAAGCGAGAAATATTCACGACGTTCGTTTTGAGCACACTTAGGAAGGTGCGTTACTGTGATCTTTCGAGCCGGGCGGCGATCCCGATCTTCGGATTATCAGTCAAAGTCTAGGAAATAGCCGATATAAGGACTCCAGGCGATCTTATGCACCGCATACTCATGCTCGCCATATGACTGTAGGCTATGTGGAAGAAGGCAGCGTCTGTATAATTATCGACGGCGAGTGCAGCATATGTGAAGCAGGGGACGGGTTCACTATCCCGCCCAATATACTGCATGAGATAAAGCCTGTTGATGATAACCTGTATTCTATGATGGTCCTGTGCATTAAAACTGAAACGCCGACTGAAGATAAGCTTCTTACTGATCTTCAGGATACTATCCTGGATCGGCCGGAGAATTCATATCTTATTGAAGAAATGGCCCAAGATGCAGGAATAAGTACATATCATCTGATAAGACAGTTTAAGAAGGCATTCGGTTTGACTCCTCATCAGTTTCAGATCCAAAGCAAGGTAAGAAAGGCGCAAAAACTCCTTGAAGAGGGCAAAAGCCTTTCCGATGTGACTTTTGAGGCAGGATTCTGCGATCAGAGTCACATGGTCAGATGTTTCCAGAAGATCGTAGGAATGACTCCCAAACAATATCAGGATGCGGTAATCGGAAGAAATAATCTGTAATCATTGATCAAGCAGTTTTATCCAATATTATATGACCTTTCTATCTGTATATTTGTTTATACATTAAATATATGGAGGTCATAAGACAATGAAAAATGATACGTTTGAATCATTTAATGATGGTGAACTGAGGATCCCCGGAATGAATATCCGGTTTGAGACTATATCCTGGTCAAAGCATCCCGTTTTTGAGGGCGTGGAACTTAAACATATCGTTACTGCAAAAGAAACGGACGGAAGATTCAGCTTTCATCTGGTGCGCATCGCTCCCGGCTGTGTTATCAAGGATCACATCCATGCTGATCAGCTTGAGACGCATGAAGTAATAGAGGGTGATGGTCTGTGTATCAATAACGGGGAAGAGATCGTATATAAGCCCGGAGTGATCTCTATTATGCCGTCCAAGGTGCATCATGAGGTGTGTGCAGGCGGGAAAGGGTTATATATGTTTGCCAAATTTATTCCTGCTCTTTGCTGAGCATATCTTAGGAATGGATTGAAAGTGTTTAAGGTCGTTCTTTTCCTTGATTGGGGAAGAATGACCTTAGTTTTGCCACAAATATACAATTTACATTTTTAAACCGAATAAGCTATAATCTGCACGTGATCGGGAATAAGGGGGATAATAATACGTTTTCCTGATACAGTAGTATCAGGATTCTAAGTGTCAAAAAGCAATTTTATCCAATACAATTCACGGTGTACAACTGTAAACTCACGAGAAAACTGTCGTTTATCGTGTTTGAAAAAAGGGGGACAGATAATGAAAGGGTTTAGATCTAAAGTAATTGTGACAGCATTGGCAGTATCCATGTTTCTTGGCAGTACAACAGTAGCTGCCGCTCCGACGCCGAGCCTTCAGACACTGGCGATGGCAACGCGAATTTATAATGGGAGAACCGTCGATGTAGAGATAGGCGCTGAAGAAAAGGGTGAGGCGTATAAATATACAGCTTATTCGGCCGGATATTATTATATATTTTCATTTCATAATGTGAATGCTGATAATGAACAGCCAAATTTTGATCCCTATGTTTACTTGTATGATTCTCAGGGGAATCTGATCAATTATGATGACAACGGAGCTGATAACGGCAGAAACGATTTCTTTGTGGAACAATATCTTGAGGCCGGGGAGACGATCTATATCTTTGCTACGAAAAGTATCGATGATTCCGAAGGGGCTTATTCTTTACAGATCCGCGAAGATCGTATTCCGTCCCCTGATCTGACTACTCCGTTATCATTCGGAGAAGAGATCATTGTTGATCCCGGATCAGGCGAAAAGGAGCATATGTACAGTTTTGTCCCTGATGAGACTATGGTATATGGTTTTTATGCGTATGATAGATCCGATCTGGTTTCATATGATGCCGTATATATTTATAACTCTGAACTGAAACTGGTGCATAGCGCTGTGGTAGGAGGGGAATACAACGCTCATTTTGAATATCAGCTTAATGCAGGAGAAACTTACTACATATATACAACATCGGGAGTGCAGAATGCCCACTACATATTAGGCATATGTAAAACGGAGCCGGATCCTGCGGATGTCTTACTGTCTGTTCCGGATATTACCATTAACAGAAATGATCTTCACGGCGAGACAAAGATCAGGGTCCCGATCAATATATATAATAACCCGGGTTTTAGGTGGGCGGATATATATTTGTCGTTTGATAGTACGCTGGATTGTTCTCTTTTTTCGCAGTCGGAATCGCCGCGGATCTGCGGAGCTTATCTTGTTGAATGTCGTGATTACATACATTGCTCATTTGATGGTGGGGAATTTCCAATTTTATACGATGGAGAGATCGGATATCTGGAAGTATTCATTCCGGAAGATATAGCGGACGGAGTATATAATATTTCTGTACTTGATTCTGTTGCAAGCTATGAAACAGGTATATATCTATATCCTGGTAATTCCGAAGATTTGTTTATGACCTGTAATACCCGGAGCGGATCGATCACTATCGTGACAGATAATGCGGATACACCTTCACAGGATGCACCCGAAGAAGGACAGACGTCTCAGCCGGGGCAGGAACAAACTTCGACTGAAGAAACAACAGCTCCTGCTTCTAACCAGTCGACAGAACCTGCGGGTAATCCTTCATCCGTTTCTGTGGCTGCTCCTACGAGTAATCCTGCACCTGCGGATGCTCCCGTGATATCTTCGAGGAACTACAGTATCGGGGATTTTGTCGAAAGACTTTACACGGTAGCTCTCGGGCGTAATTCCGACCCCGTCGGTAAGCAGGACTGGATCGATGCGGTCACCATGAGAGGACAGACAGGTGCCGATCTGGCAAGAGGCTTCCTTTACAGTCCCGAATTCCTCGGAAAGAATGTCAGCAACGAAGATTTTGTAAGGACACTCTACAGAACATTCTTTGACCGTGAAGCCGATGCTGACGGTCTGAACGCATGGGTAGCGGTTCTTGATAACGGCGGTTCCAAAGAAGGCGTCATCGAAGGATTCATTAACTCTACCGAGTGGGCAAATCTCTGTCTTCTTTACGGAGTTCGAAGCGGCGGTACGGGAACACCTAATGTGCAAGTTAAACCTAATCAGGCAACGATCGATTTTGCTACCCGTTTGTATACGACATGCCTTTCGCGCAGTGCGGACGAGAACGGCCTCATGGCATGGGCAAGACAGCTTGCCAACCAGAGAGACACGGGAACGGGAGCTGCAAGGGGATTCTTCTTCAGCAATGAATTCTTGGGACAGAATGTATCTAACGAAGAATATGTAAACCGTCTGTACCGTACCTTCATGGGACGTGAAGCCGATGAGGCGGGATTTACTGCCTGGGTTGCCCAGCTTAACGAGGGTGTGAGTCGCGAGGCGGTATTCAACGGATTCGCGGAGTCACCGGAGTTCGCGAGGATCTGCGCCAGCTACGGGATAATAAAATAATAAATAGAAAGGGACAGGATAATGAAAAAGTTAATGACTAAGGTAATGGGGATCGCTTTGGCGGTAGCGATGGTTCTAGGCAGTGGGAGTGTTTTTGCTGCAAATGACTTGTCGGGAAGACCTGCCGATATGTCTGGTAGAACCAGCGGAGAGGTTGTCAGATATGAGCAGACTGTTACCGTGGACCTCAGTGACGGGGAAGACGGAGAATGGTTCTTATTTAGGCCGGAGAGGACAGGTTACTACAGGATCATGTCGTCAAACCGTCATAACATCGATCCGGCATGCGTGTTGTATAGGGGAAACGAGGTTTTGGATGAAAATTTAACTTCGTCGGGTGATTTTACCATTATCCGTAATCTTAATGCCGGAACAAATTACTATATTTGGGCAACCAGAGGGGATAACAAAACCGGTTCTTCATCCTATGATCTGACGGTTACCTGGGGATGGAAAATAGAAGAATATTATGAAAATGAACTGTATCCCGGTTATGCTACTGAACTGAATGCCGGAGATGACGGCGAGATAACTTTAAGCGTGTCGGGATTACCTTATCCGGAAGAGATATCTTATCAGTGGTACAGGACCCGTCCGTTTGATATTTCTACGGAAACGGATGAAAGGATCGCCGGAGCGACTGGACCGGTATTATCTACCGAAACGATCCCGGATCTGATCCCTGCCGGAAAATACTATCTGATCTTGACTTCTTCATGGACCGAGGAGACAATGAAATTAAGTTTCCCGATCATATGGGATAATGATGATATCGCTCTTGACGGTGCCTCATTTTCTCTTGGTGATGAGGGAGTCGCCACGACTGCAGTCTTACCTGAGCCCACAGGATCTTATCTTTATGATGTAAGATATACTTTTTTGCGGGAATATAACGACTATTATGACAACAACTTCCTTTATGAAACACCAGAGGTCACGGTTCCCGGATTCCATTCCACATACAGCGGTCAGTTCTGTATAGACGATCAATATCTGGACACTTGGGCCCGATTCGAAGAAGGCGGGGTCTTAAGAGGAACTCATATAGCTTTTGTAAGGCGTGAAGATCCCAGTGATTGGGGCAGTAACAGCGGTACCCTGTCGGCAGGTGATCAGTTCGATGTTACCCTTCACAGTGTTGAGCAGGATGCATTTGATACCGGTATCAGACGTGACATAAATGCAGGCCGGTATAACTACGGCTCTGACTGTATGGTGTATTCGTTTACCCCTGAAGTATCAGGTTCTTATACGATCAGTTCATCTGATATCACGGTAGGAGATCCTTTTGTAGCTCTCTTTGATCAGGATTATCACCTTATCGGCGTATGCGACAACATGGACGGTTCCGGGTTCTGGAATGATAGAGTCAGCGGAGATCTGAATTTCTCATATACTTCTGAACTTCAGGCAGGGACGACATATTACTATGTAATTTGGTCTGCTCTGAAGTATGACAGATCCTATCCTATTATGGAAGATTCGCAGGGAGCCGGTGAGACCGTTACAGGTCAGTTCAGAGTCAACATGAGCGGGACATCCGCCAATTCCGGTTCGGGCAACGGATCCGGTAACAGCGGAAATACCGGCAATGGCGGATCAAGTAATTCCGGCAACAGCGGCAGTAGCTCGGGAAATACAAATCAGGGCAATACAGGAAACGGTTCCGGATCTATCGGAAATGGAAACGGCAGTACTTCAAATAGCGGGTCCGGCAACAATAGCGGATCAGGTAACAGCAGTTCATCTGCCGTAACTCCTACACCCGCCATTCCGACGGCAGCTCCTTCTTCGCAGACGGCATCGGAGCCCGGCGTATCGGGATTTGTCGAGAGACTTTATTCCGTTGCACTCGGAAGAACATCGGATCCTTCCGGTAAGCAGGACTGGATCGATGCCATTACCATGAGAGGAGAGACCGGCGCATCTGCTGCCAGAGGCTTCCTCTATAGTCCCGAGTTCCTGAATAAGGAGTGCACAAATGAAGAATTCGTAGCAGTTCTCTACAGAACATTCTTCGACCGTGAGCCCGATCAGGACGGTTTCAACGCCTGGGTAGGAGTGCTTAATAACGGAACATCCAAAGAAGAAGTAATCGAAGGATTCATTAACTCTACAGAGTGGGCAAACCTCTGCCTTCGCTATGGCATAAGAAGCGGCGGCACTGGAACACCTAATATTGAGGTTGAACCAAATCAGGCAACTATCGACTTTGCGACCAGGCTTTATACGACATGTCTTTCGAGAAATGCCGATCAGAACGGTCTGATGGCATGGGCGAGACAGCTTGCCAATCAAAGAGACACAGGAACGGGAGCAGCAAGAGGATTCTTCTTCAGTGAGGAATTCACCGGTCAGAACGTATCTAACGAGGAATATGTAAACAGGCTCTACAGAACATTCATGGGTCGTGAAGCAGATGAAGCGGGATTCAGCGCATGGGTGGCTCAGCTTAACGAGGGTGTGAGTCGCGAGGCTGTGTTTAACGGATTTGCAGAGTCGCCTGAATTCGCGAGGATCTGTGCATCTTACGGGATCATAAGATGATCATTTGATAATACAAACAGCTTGGGGCCGGTTCACATAATGTGGGCCGGCCTCTTTGTGTTTGCCGAATTCATCTCGACTTATTGCTGATCATATCAATAGAATGCATTATACGTGTATTACTGTCGTTCTTTTCTTGGAGGAAAAGGGCGATCTTCATTTTGCCGCAATTATCCAGTTTACATTTATAAACCATATAGGATATAATCATCAGGTAATCAGATAAAAAATGGAAAGGGACAGGATAATGAAGAAGTTATTGACCAGGGTAATGGGGATCGCTTTAGCGGTATCGTTGTTTATTGGAAGCGGAAACGTTTTTGCAGCAGAGGACGCCTTAAAGCCCGCTGATATGTCTTCCCAATCAAGTGCACAGGCCATATCATATGAGGAGACAGTTACGGTAGACCTTAGTAACGGGGTAGCAGGGAAATGGTATAAATTTGTGCCTGAGGTTACGGGATATTACAGGATTACTTCATCGAACAACAATAATATTGATCCGGCAGGAAAGCTTTATTCGGGATTAGTTTGTCTGGATCAAGATGATTATAGTGCTCCAAATGATCACAGCAGTAATTTTGCCATTATCCGTAGGCTTAATGCAGGAAGGACATACTATATCTGGGCAACCGGAAAAGAATACCATTCCGGTACTTCCACATATGATCTGACTGTTACATGGGGTTGGAATATAAATGAATATTATGAAAACAATCTGAACCCCGATGATGGAACTCCCTTATTAAACGCCGGAGATGACGGCGTTATAAGAATAAGTGTGACATGTACATTTTATCCGGATGAAATAACTTATCAATGGTATAGAAGTCGTCCGTTAACTACTCCTGTGTATGCTACTGAACTGGACGAAAAGATCCAAGGCGCGACCGGACCCGAATTATCGACTGAATCGATCCCGGATCTGATCCGTTCGGGAAATTATTATGTGATCATGACTTCTAAAAGGACGGGAGAGCAAATAAGAATAGATTTTCAGATCTTTTGGGATAATGATGATTTTGCACTTGACGGTGCTTCTTTTTCTCTCGGCGATGAGGGAGTTGCCACTACTGCAGTATTACCTGAGCCTACAGGATCTTACCTTTATGATGTAAGATACAGTTTTATGGACGGATATAACTATTTACATTATAATGATTATCTGTATGAGACTCCGGAAGTCACGGTTCCGGGATTTCATTCCACATATAGCGGTCAGTTCCGTGTTTTTGATCAGTATTTGCACCGTTATGGAGATTATTATGATCGTGTGGGAGTGGCCACGCATATAGCATTTGTAAGGCGCGGTGAGATCAGCGATTGGGGCAGTAACAGCGGTATCCTGTCTGCAGGTGATCAGATCGATATTACGCTTCACAGTGTTGAACATGATGGATCAGATCGTGGTATCAGTAATGACATATCCATAGGTCTATATAATTACGGCTCCGACTGTATGGTGTATTCGTTTACTCCTGAAGTATCAGGTTCTTATACGATAAGTTCATCTGATATCACGGTAGGAGATCCTTTTGTAGCGCTCTTTGATAAGGTTGATCAGAATTATCACCTTATCGGCGTATGCGACAACATGGACGGTTCGGGTTTCTGGAATGAAAACGTCGGAGAAGACCTGAATTTCTCTTATACTGCTCAGCTTCAGGCAGGAAAGACGTATTATTATGTTATCTGGTCGGCGCTTCCTTATGACGGTTCCTATCCTCTCATAGAAGGTCATCGCGGTGCCGATGGGACGCTCGCCGGTACGACCGTTACAGGTCAGTTCAGGTTCAGCATGAGCGAAGCTCCGGCTAATCCAGGGCCCGACAACGGATCCGGCAATTCCGGTTCGGAAACGAATGATCAGGGAAACAACAGTAACGGTACAGGCAACACATCAAACGGCGGATCGAACACGAATACAGATGTGAATAGCGGTTCTAATTCCGGCTCGGGTAACAGCGGCTCGGGAAGCAGTTCATCTGCCGTAACTCCTACACCCGCCATCCCGACGGCAGCTCCTTCTTCACAGACGGCATCGGAGCCCGGCGTATCGGGATTTGTCGAGAGACTTTATTCCGTTGCTCTCGGAAGAACATCGGATCCTTCCGGTAAGCAGGACTGGATCGATGCCATTACAATGAGAGGGGAGACCGGCGCGTCGGCTGCCAGAGGCTTCCTCTATAGTCCCGAGTTCATGAATAAGGAGTGCACAAATGAAGAGTTCGTAGCAGTTCTCTACAGAACATTCTTCGACCGTGAGCCCGATCAGGACGGTTTCAATGCCTGGGTAGGAGTCCTTAATAACGGAACATCCAAAGAAGAAGTAATCGAAGGATTTATTAACTCTACAGAGTGGGCAAATCTCTGCCTTCGCTACGGCATAAGAAGCGGCGGAACAGGTACGCCTAACATAGAAGTTGAACCCAATCAGGCAACGATAGACTTCGCTACCCGTTTGTATACGACATGTCTTTCGAGAAATGCCGATCAGAACGGTCTGATGGCATGGGC
>JAFZWN010000135.1 GCA_017617295.1 Clostridiales bacterium
GATCACGAAGATCGGGGCCGAACCCGGGCTTGAACACCTCGGGCTTACCTTCGACATGTACGTCGTTGACCTGTTTCCTGAGTTCGTTGATTCGTTCCAGTTCTTCTTCTCTTGCAAATCTGACTGCCATTTTCCTGTACTCCTTTTTTCAATGATACACTAATATCTCTGTTTATCTTTCGGTTCACATATCGGGATCTGCGGTTAGCTCAAACCAACCTATGAGGTTGTAGCACCGACCAAGATAAATATCATCTTATTGTCCGAATTCATAGGGAGTCGAATAATCCTCGTCCAGATAGATCGTGAAACAGAAATCGTTCAGGTTATAGACGCACGACCACTCTGTGTAATCTTCCTGCGACACAGAATCCAGGAGATCTCTCGCATCCGAAGGAGTCATGATCCCTCCCGAAGAATCCAGAGTACCGGTAAGCGTCGGAAGCCTGTCATCGACAAAGCCCTCCTCAAAATGACGTCCCGGTGTCAGCACTGAATTGGTGCATGCCGAAGCCTCGATCACGCTCATCTCATTGTCCGGCCACTCTATGACAACGGCACGTCCGCTCGTGTCACAGATAAAGAAATGAGAAGTGACACCCTTATCCGAATGCACATCCAATCCTCTCAGAAGATCTATAGCCTCCTCCACCGTGGCACACCTGGTCAGGATCATTCCCGGAAGCAGATTGATGTGAATATCTGGATTCCCGTTATCCTGATGAGTCTCTCCTGTCTTGAGCTGCAGGAACGTCACTCCCAGTCCGGCTTCATTGATCCCATCATTGATGATATACGGAGCCGTGAGCATCAGAGCCCGCGCTTCAATCGAATCGGGATCGTATCCGCCCGGGGTTCCGATATTGAGTCCTGTCAGCGAGACTGTCCCGTAATGCGCATAGCCGTCGGAAGGATCCGAATAGACGATAAGCGTGTCGGTCTCGACCTGATCGTAGTTAAAGGCGAAAAGGATATCCCCCTCTTCCGAAGTCCCTGTAAAGGCCGAACATCCGTGTTCATAGCCTTCATACTCGAAAGGGATGTTATAGTATTCATTCTTTCGGATCCATTCCGTGAAATCATCGATCGATACGATCTGCGTCTCGATAAGATCGTCGTACCTGATGTCTCCGTAATAAGTCATCGAATATATGCCGCCGCCTTCCTTCTTTATCGACGCAGCCGATCTGATCTTATCGAAAAGAAGAGCCCCCAAAGCGACCAGAAAAGCTGCGATAAAGATAACGAAAACACCCGCGACGTTAGACGTCTTTTTCTTGGTGAACGCCGAGATGAGGATGATAAAAGAACAAAGGATCAGTATCCCTCCGATCGCCCCGGTGATGAGTCTCGGTGCCAGGGGTTCTATCCCCGATATGGAGATGACCTCGATACAGTATCCACACAGCTGTGCTCTCGTCTCTTCCCTCAAAGCATCGTCAACCGTAAAGTCATCCAGATGTTCAGCGACTCTCTCGTAGAAAGAGATGACGGCATCGTACACTTCTTCCCTGACATCATCTCCGGCCCTGCTGACCCTGCCCGTAAAAACGATACCGGCTCCGATCGAATTATCCCAGTTCGTGATCATGTTATCGGGAACAATGACCCGGACGAAAGAAAAATCTTCCTCCGTCTCACCGTCATAACACATATAGTAGGTATTCCCCTCGTGAGGGAACTGACTGTCCGGCATGACCATCTCGACCTGTCTGCCGACGTCATCATCCGTCAGGTCAAAAGCCGTGCGCGCATTATGTTTTATCTTAAAGAAAACGGCTCCGAGTATGACCGATATGCCGAGGAGCATGAGGATCGCCGATATTATTATCTTCTTTTTCATCTATCCTTTTCACCCGTATCTGTATCAGGATCGGATTATAGGATAACAAAACTGTGCAGGGAAATGAAGATACAACCTTGTTCTTATGCTCAGGCTGGTTTCCTGGCCACTGCATACAGACGGAAAAAGTCTCTCTTTTCGAACGACTCCATTATAAGTCCGGAGTTATCGCACAATTCCTTCACTTCATCTTTGCCGTAAACATGAACATCGCCGTGTCCTTTAAGATTGATCAGGGGGATCTCCAGTTCGGCAAGAATATCGGGATAATCCTTCTTGCACATCTTATATACTCCGGCATCGTCTGTCTCATAGACTTTCGCTGCTTTTGAGAATTCCTTTACCGACAGTTCTTTATATTCCTTGTCCGTCATGTTTCATCCCTCTGCCAAGAAATCGGTTAGGCAAAACTAACCAATAGAGTTATACAGGAAGTAAGCATGCGTGTCAATGAAAGGTTACAGTCTTTCTATCCGGATATTCGTAAGAGCGCACTGGTCTCCGGTAAGCGCGATATAGATATCTTCCATCCCGTCAAGGACAGTTGTGATATTTCTGATAGAGATACCGTCATTCTCAGTGTTCGCGATTATCACATTGCCCTTGCGTTCAAGTGAGATCTCGCAGTCGTAACCGTCTTTGTTGGTCTTTTTCCAGTGATCCCAGTCGATGAAGTCTTCTGTCTTGGTAACTGTCAGAGCATTATCGGCCTCTCCGTTGCCGGTCCAGTTCTCGCCGTCAAGTCTGACAAGAGCATAGTCGCGGTAATCGTCCCCTTGGACTTTTCCGTCTGATGAATGGAATATATCGAAGAACGGGCAGTGCCAGATAAGTCTGGCTGTAGGCATACTCCTGGCATGGAATCTTATCTTCATATCGCCCGTGACAGGGATCCCGTCGGTGGCGGCCAGCCTGAACCCGTCGACCTGAAGGTTCGGTATATCCCCGGAAGGCCCGTCTATATAGCTGACTTCTTCGGCTATCCTCGTGATATATCCTTCCCCTATCTTCTCATCAGCTCTGTTTATATCGACATCGGTTATCTTGCATTGTTCACCCGTCAGGCTAGCATACAGGAATCTCGCATTATCGGGCATCGCGACCGTGACCTCGAATGCCCCGTTACCGTTATCGATACGTATATGAGCGTGATCCTTGAACCTGACGATATCGACCACGTACTGAACTTCTTTCGAACCGTTCCCGGCCGTTACTTTCCTGCCGCCGTTCTCATCTTCGGTATGATCCGTCCTGATCTTTCGGGCACCCGAACAAGTCGTCCTGCCGTCAAATCTTATCTCGCCGAACTCGTAATAGTACAGATCCCTGATGGTATTCTCTTCACTGTGGACGCGGCCGTCGATCGAATCAAAGAGTATGAGAGACGGGATGCCTCCCTCCTCCCTCGAACCTGCCGGCTTACTCTTGAGACGTATAGTGGTGATATTCCTCGTGATCAGTATGCCATCAGATACTTCACTCCTGCTTTCACCGCAGAGGAGTTCGTTCTTGCCCGCCAGTTCATGGACGGAGACACGTTCCTTCATCTCATATTCTGTATCAAGATCGATCAGATGCTGCATGATCTTGGCGACCTTGGGATCGAACTGGGTGCCGGCGTTCTTGACTATCTCCTCGCGGACCAGAGGCTGAGGCAGAGTCTTACGGTAACTTCTTGTGGATGTCATGGCATCGTAAGCATCGGCAACGGCAATGATACGGGCGATCTCGGGAATATCCTCGCCCTTGAGCTTATCGGGATAGCCCTTGCCGTCATATCTTTCGTGATGATATCTGGCTCCGATACTGAGGTAAGGATACTCGCTGATACCCGACAGGATCTGATCACCGAGCACGGGATGCTGCTTGATGACCTCATATTCCTCAGAGGTAAGCTTGCCGTTCTTGTTGATGATATCGTTTTTGATACCGATCTTTCCAACGTCATGAAGAAGAGCAGCGTAGTATATCTTGTCGCACTCTTCTTCGTTCTTTCCCATGGTTCTCGCGATCTTACGCGAATATTCGGCGACACGCATCGAGTGACCGTGTGAATATTTATCCTTTGCATCGATGGCATTTACGAGAGCCGTCGCCGTCTGCTCAAAAAGCCTCTGCGACAGTTTCTGCTGTTCTCGAAGATGAACGATCTCCACGTTACGGTATTTATCCGCATAACTATTCATACGGTAGATCAGGATAATGGCTATGATCGTAAAACCGTTAAAGAAGATCCCGGGCAGATTGGACATATTCCCGGTAACGAAGACAGCATGGATGACCAGGGGCATCTGAAGGCATGTAATGACCAGTGAAGTAATAAAGCCGGGCTTTTTGAAAAAAACTACCAGGAATATGATACAGAGATTGGAAACATTCGAGAAGACTCCGGTAAACGACGTCAGCGGCACCGAATTATCCCCGATTACAATTGTCCCGCCGACCCTGGAGCAGTAAACGGTACATAAGGACATGATAAAATATACGGCAAGAAAAATGGCAAAAAACACAGGCGAGATCTGTCCGCCCGTCCTTTGTTCCTGAATATAGGAACCTTTATCCTTTTTCCCCATCTGCAGTCCCCCAAATAACCGTCAGCGGATCGCCCCCCGATCCCCGTGCCAATATTATACTATGGGAGAATTGCAGGCAATATAAATCTTTTGTGAATAATCCATAACGTTCAGCGACTTAAAAGCGGTGTTCATTGTCCCGTATTTTCGACAAAGCCGGAGGTGTGTCTACAGAAGCAAAGGCAGCCGCTGCCCCTGATCTTTCCCCAGAAACAGAGCTTCCCGCCGCTGTCCCCTGTTTTGATGTATGAGAGGCCGGAGCAGAAACAGAGCCTCCCGCCGCTGTCCCCTGTTTTGATGTATGAGAGGCCGGAGCAGAAACAGAGCCTCCCGACGCTGTCCCTACTTTGGTACACAAAAAACCGGCTTCATGCAGATAATCAGGGACAAACCCGCCTCTGTCCCTACCCATGTACATAAAAAAGCGGTTTCACGCAGAAAATCAGGGACAAGCGCAGTCATCGGGGCTGAGTAATTTTTTTAAAAACTTTTGCAACTTTTACAGACCGATTGCGTCTATAGGATTATAAGGAACCCCGAAAAGGAGGATCGATCATGAAGATAGAACCCAGACACGGCATGAAAAAGCCCGCTTACGCGGCAGCTGCCACATTGATAGCAAGTGCGGCGCTCTTAACCGGATGCGGCGGATTACGGCCCGATGGGACCGTTCAGGCGCCTCCCACTGAGAGCACAGATACGGAGCAGACAACGGAACTTATCCTCAGCGGTGACGTAGCGTTCATAGAAACAAGCCCTGATCTGTGTACCGACGACTCTTCCCAGTATGAACTGTTCATGGAAAAGATAAATGAACTGGAAGATTCATCAAACGGTAATAACACGTATTCGTTCAAGGAGATATATGACGAAGCGCGCGAAGGATACTATTATGTCCTGACCGCTTTCGAGGGGGACGGAAAAGAACTGTTTGTGGTCTCGAACGGGATCGTAAGCTGGTATCCCGAGCCGGATGACTATGGTTTTTACCGGTCGGATTCCCTGCCATATGAACAGATCACGGCATTGCCATTCCTGACTGACACTTCTGAGCTCACACATAACGAGCATACGGAATCGGGCGTCAGTTATAATGTCTCTACCCAAATGACGGATAAGGTAGATGACGGAGTGTATTTCGGTAGTCTGATAGGCGTTACCGAGGACGGCAGCAGAGCTCTTCTCCGTATAGGCGAGCCCATCTCATTCGATCGCGACGAGATGTGTACTCTCGAGCCGGGAAATCCCATAGGATATTATGACCTTGTAGTCGACAGGAATCTGTCTCAGCCCGACAACGGCTTTTATCAGATCGATCTGGATTCTCCCTCCATTACAGATCTTACCGATTCGTGTCTGAGGGCATGCAGTTCCGCAGATGAGGAAATGATCTATCTCGGCCGTAATGACGGACATTGGTGGCTTACCGACAGCATAATAGTCGAAGTCCCGGTCTCCGATACGGTAGAAGTACGCGATGATTATCTTGAGCACATCGATAACGGACTTCCCGAGGACCGTGAACTCACCGGCAATCAGCTCCTGGATTCCTCCTTCTGGTATTATGTCAACGAGGAAGGACGCGGAAGTGCACATAACAACGGCTGGATATCGACATATGCGACAGCGGTCCCCGTTGTTATCAGTAACGGCGAGGTGTCGCATATCGAGCTGGTATTTGATTACGGGACAGAGACTGCAAAATAAACACTGAAAACAATGAGGTATAATTATGAAGATAGAACCCAAACATGATATTATGAGACCGGCATATGCAATAGGTGTTGCCATCATGGCTGCTGCCCTTCTGACGGGATGTCCCGGTAGTTCCCTGAGCCTGGAAGGTGAGGCTACTACGGCCCCGACATCAGAGTCTCAGACCCGGGACACTGATGCGACCGACAGTACTTATGACGTTCTCCGCACTGACGGCGAATGCGCAGATGACAGCCCCGAACTGATGCCCGATAAAACGGAGGAATCAAAGGTGACGCTCGAGCTGTCGGGAATAGTCAGTCCCTGCCCGAACGATGAGACCTCCAAAGACTGAGAAAGGGAACAGCAAATGAACCTGACACTTTACCTTACTGAGAACTGTAATCTCAGATGTTCCTACTGTATCCGCGAGAAATGTCCCAACGACATGACTTCCGATACCGTCAGAAAGAGCGTCGATCTTGCATTCTCAAAAGGTGATACCGCAGGGATATGCTTTTTCGGAGGGGAACCGCTCCTTAAGAAGGATCTGATCTGCTATGCCCTTGATCTGGCTAAGAAAAGATCTGAAGAGACAGGTATCCCTTTCTCATGTAAGATCACAACTAACGGCACCCTTCTTGATGAAGAGTTCCTCGAACTCGCCAAAAAGAACAATATGCAGATAGGGCTTTCTTTCGACGGACTTATGCAGGATGACTGCAGAAAGACTGCAGACGGAGGGCCCACATCGGAAACTCTGGAAAAAGTATCAAAGATGATCATTGCTTCAGGGGCAGATGCCGTGGTCATGTGTGTTGTGCCTCCCTGTTCATGCGGCAAGCTTTTCGGATCAGTAAAATATATTCATGATCTGGGATTTAAGCATATGATCTGTAATCCCGCCTACGGATCGAAAGTAACCTGGACCGACGAGGCACTGGAAGTGCTCAAAGAGCAGTTCGATCTCATTACGGATTATCTTAAGGAGCTGTATCTTAAAGGCGACAAGTTCAGATTCGCGCCCCTGCATAACAAGATCACCGAGAACCTGAGCGGTATCAACCCGTCCAGATACTGTCATCTGGGGATCCGCCAGCTGGCTGTCGCTTACGACGGGAACCTGTACCCTTGCACATCATTTCTCTATAAGAGCGAATGGTGTCTCGGGAACGTGTCCGACGGCGTCGATGAGAAAAGACGTCTCGAGATGACGAAGCTTTGCTTTACGCCGTCTCCCTGCAAAGACTGCGATCTGTCAAAGCGGTGCACGAATTCGTGCGGCTGTGCCAATATAATGAATACCGGCTCCCCCGACATGATCTCTCCTTTGCAGTGCGAGTACGAGCGGCTGGTGATAGAAAGAGCGGACCGTCTGGGAGACGAACTATATAAATACGACAAAGACAGGTTTATCAAGTCTTTCAGAAGAGCATAAAGTGCACTGACGGCATAAGATCACATTATGACTCAGTTCTTATAACGGGCACAGTTCCTCTGAAGAATGTGTGTCCGACCTTATCGTTATACTCGGTCAGACCGTCAGGAAACCCGCGTGACATCCACTCGTTATCATCTAGAAGATGATCCTCTTCCTTCTGAAGGGCAATACCGATATCCGCACATACAAGAGATCCGACAGAAGGGTCATGCTTAAGGAAGGCTCTTAAAGGCCCCTTTTTGCAATAACCTATAGTCACAGTCAGATCAGATCTGACTGCGGTTACATACTCACCGGTGTCTCCGTTCATGCCGCTGCTGATATCGGCACTGATAACAAAAGAACCGGAGCTGTTTATCTCATCGATCGCTTCCTTATAAGGACCTCTTACCTCCCCGTTGAAGCCTGTTCCCAGAAGGCAGTCGACAACAGTGTCAGCCCCTTGAAGAAGCCCCGTACCTTTGACAAACGGGATCGCTCCCACACCCAGAGCCGCTGCTCTCTTAAGATAATAAGCCGAATCTTCCGAAAAGTGATCAGATACGGACACTATCCTGACATCCTTTCCTTCTGAAGCCAGTATCTCTGCCAGAGCCGTTCCGTCGCCTCCGTTATTTCCCGATCCTATAACTATCACGGTCTTTCCTTCAAAAATGCATGAAGCACGTATCCCGCGGGCCGCGCGCTCCATCAGAACGAGAGAAGGAGTTCCGGAACTTATCGTCATCATGTCGCTTCTGCGCATGTTTTCCACAGAGATCACATGTTGCATATCATTTTCCCCCCGGTTCCAGTCCCTGATCAATGCCTTTATTTCAGAAGATTCGGCAATGTGGCAGCAAGGGTCAGTATCAGTACCGCCGCACCCGTTACCAGAGGAACAAGAGACTGCCTTCTGATCACTTTCATATCATAGAATACGTTCGGATCATTTTCATCGATATGAAGGATCCTGACCTCGTCGATCTCCGCCTTATAATGCTTGTTGTATCCGGGAAGCGCTGAGACATAATGCTGCCCGTTATATGTATATCTGAACTCACTTCTGTAAACATTGTGCGAGCTTCTGGGTCCGACCTCTCTATAAGAGTCGACGGACACGCAGGCAGCTTCGACCGTATCCTTATACCTGTTCTTAACGAAGACCATATAAAGCACCTGGTACAGGATAAGAACAGCAGATGCTGCCACGCCAAACACGGCAATAAACCCGAACTGCACCCTCTGCCACACATTCTCAGATACCAGAGAGAAGACAGATCCTGTTACGAGTCCGGCTCCGAGGATCATGATAAACACTGACCACGAACGGTTGGAAACTTTACTCTTTATACAGCAGTACAGGCTGACCGCCAGGATATAAACGGACATGATGAGCCCGGTATATCTAAGGACCACAGGTACGTAATTTCCGATAACGAACAGCGCAAACAGGAACGCACACCCGATAAACGCCATCGCACCGAGGTATTTCACTGGATCAAACACTTTGCTCCTTCGAAGATCCTCTTCCGCCTGGATCCTGATATGAGGATCAATCAAATGATCCACCCCCTTTTCCATGTTATAAATATCTATCCTTGCGAAGGATTATACCATAACAGAAGGCGGGTGAAAATCATCTCAGAAGGAGATCTCGGGGACAGCTTAAACTCCCGTTTGGTTGGACCTTTACCCCGGCGTGACGATAAAGACCGTATTTTTCTCGAACACGCCGAAAGCGAACCCGAGCTTCAGAAAAAGAGGCATATGCTCATAAGCTTCGAAAGATGTCCGATCCAGGAATTCCCCGATCGATATAGTCTCATAATACCCGTAAGGGTTAGCGATCGTAACTGTATCTGAAGGAATATCCATCCCGGTTACCAGAGAATAGTGAAGCGTCCATTCATCACCGTATAAAGCCGCCCATTCAAAAGGCACCGGCACGCCGTTACGAAGGCTCTCATAAACCAGATCGATAAGCTCTGTATTGGTCTGATATTCGTACATTTCCGTAGTATAGTCCGGGAATCGCTTATTCATCTCATCGCAGAAAGCATTGCCTGTCGATGTCACGACCTTCCCGTATTCATCGTAAAGGTCCTTTTCGGTTATATTCCCTCCGTCCCATGAAGAGAACATCTGGATGACCGCATATCCGCACGAGACATCCTGAGTGATCACGTTAACGCCGTCCACCGATACGGGTTCGCTGTACTTCGGGTCATCATATATCGAGCTGTAGTCGTTACGTATAGCCGACGTCTTTATGCCGAGTTTGACCATCTCAACGGAAACAGTCAAAACGATAAGACAGATCATAGCCGCCGCGATCTTTACCGCTTTCTTTTTCATAAGAACCTCCGATATATCTTTCTGTCTTTATTGTAGATTCAACCGGACAATAAAGATTTACGGATTCCTGAGATTCTTCTTAAATATTTCTTAATTGCGGGAATAGGCTTTGACGTGACTTCCGTCTTAACCTGAATGATCCACATCCCCTTTGAAGAATGATCAGATCTTTTTACCCCTTTCGAGGATTTTTATTCGTAGTTTTTACCCCCTTTGAACCGGTTTTTTCTGATTTTTTACCCCCCAAATTAAAAAATAACTTCTAGGATAACTCTTTAAGAGCTACAAACAGAAAAGCCCCTTTGCAGGGACTTTTCCGTTTACTTTCCGAAAGTGTGGCGGCGCCGTGTCCTGTTATCAGAATACGTGTGCGATCCTTACGTGCGAGCCGAAAGGCATAAGCGTCAGTCCGGCAAGCTTGATGAACAGGATACCTAATGGGATGAAGATGATCAGTACATCCAGCTGAACAGGAATTCGGCAAGTTTATATGCATCATCCGACCAGAAGCTTGCCCATATAAGTCCTGAAACAAACAGTCCGAAAACGCTTAAGATAAGACCGATAAGAGCCATGGGCTTAAGTTTGCCGTTCTTCTTTACCAGTCCCAGGATCGAAAAGATCAGACCCGGAAGGCCGGTAAATATACTCAAAATGTTGGCAAAGATAATAAAGCAAAATGCGACAGTATCTATTCCAAGGATAAAACCGGCGATTGCAAATCCCTTTGATACTTTGACCGGAGAAGCAGGAACCTGCGATACAGGCTGTGCAGGCTGAGGCACAGGCTGCTGAACGATCGGAGCCGCCTGAACTTTCAGAGGCGCTCCGCATATTTTGCAAAACTTTTGATCATCCCCGACTTGTGCACCGCAACCGGAACAAAACATATAAAGACCTCACTTTAATATCAATATCACGCAAACCAGCTGTCGAAGTATCCGGGTTCGCGGTCTTCGCCCGGGGCGTCAAACATGTAGACTGCCACGATGTGCGAATCATCCATCCTCCTTAAGTAGAAATGAGTAGCCCATGGCTCTCCTGGCTGGTATTCATCGTTATCCACCAACCTGAGCCACTCGTTGCCCGCGATCGTAACCGTTTCACTCGACACGATGTCAAGGTCCGGGACATGGAACATATCTTCATAGCATTCATCAAGCGTATAATCATCGTCGTCCGGGGCCATGATATCAGTATTGATCAACAGGATGTTCGCTGCAGACATGATACTGTCGCTTGAAAAGCAGTCACCGACTACACCGGTCTGGGGAGCCATACCGTTCGACTCCGCCCAGTAAGCGTCCGAGATGGGCGAGTATCCGTCAGGCACGATCATGCACAGATCCGCATAAGGGACATGATATACATCGCCTTCAAGATAACCATGTTCATATGTTACGCCATCCATCTCAACAACACCTGAAGCCGATGCCGAACTGTTCTCATAGACAGCATCGGGCTCCGTTCTCGGAGTAAAGCCGTCCGGATAAGACAGCCCGTAGCCGAGGGGAAGGAAGCAGTCATCGGTCAGGATCTGATCAACGGATCCGTACCAGGGTGAAGGAAGCCTTCCGGTAAAATCGGAGCATCCGCAGAGGACA
>JAFZWN010000136.1 GCA_017617295.1 Clostridiales bacterium
AAACCATCACAATCATTAAAAGCATAACTGTCAATTTGCGTCAGACTTTGAGGAAACGCGATGTTTGTCAAACTATCGCAATTACTAAATGCATATGTTCCTATTGATCTAAATCCTTCCGGAAAAGAAATACTTGTAAGTCTAGCGCAAGCATAAAAAGTGTAATTACCAATCGCTGTAATACTGTTCGGAAGGGTTATGCTTGTAAGACCACAACGATTAAATGCATTATCGCCAATCGCCGTAATGCTGTCTGGAAGGGTTATGCTTGTAAGATTTGAGCAAGAAGAAAAAGCATAATTGCCAATCGCCGTAATACTGTTCGGAAGGGTTATGCTTGTTAGATTTGAGCAAGAAGAAAAAGCATAATTGCCAATCGCCGTAATACTGTTCGGAAGGGTTATGCTTGTTAGATTTGAGCAAGAAGAAAAAGCATAATTGCCAATTGAGGTAACACTATTTGGAATCGTTATACTTGTAAGACTTCTACAATCCCAAAAGGCAGAATCACCAATTGAGGTAATACTGTTTGGAAGCGTTATGCTAATAAGATTTTCGCAATTGCTAAAGGTAGAATTCCCAATTGATGTTATGTTTCCGTCAAATATAACTGTTTTAATTTGTCTTTTATAATACTTTATATCATCAGCATCATTCGCATAATCACTTCCGACTCTGTAGGACCACGCTCCAGTTGTTCCTTGTCCCCGAATTAGAAGTGTACCATCATCATCTAATGTCCAATAAGCATCACCGCATTTTCCTGTAGCTATTAATGCGTATGCTTTGTCATTCGAATAACCAAAGAAACACAAAAGTATAACTAATAGAATTGTGAATATCTTCATTTTAATATTTTTAACCATAATTGCACTCCTTTCGTTGTTATCATTTATATTACTATTATAAATCGTACAAAATTTTACGACGTAAACTATTATTGAACATTCTGTTACTTCGTATAATCGCAAATAATAATACGAGAAATTCGAGGAACAGAAGATGAAAAAGGAAAAGGCCTCTTTTGATGTATTAAGTAAAATACAAAGCGAAAGACAAAAGAGAGGTTGGACTGAATACGCCCTTGCCAAAAACTCGGATCTCTCTCAATCCACAATATCTTCATGGTACAGAAAAGACATGGAGCCTTCATTAGCTTCTCTGGAGAGAATATGTAACGGCTTAGGAATTACTTTGTCTCAATTCTTTTCGTCAGAAGAATACACTGACGGATTATCGTCAGAACAAACTGAATTATTAGACGCTTGGGGAAAGATTTCTCCGGAACAACGTGTTGCTCTACTAGCTCTTCTTAAAAGTTTTCAGTAAAATTTTTACCTGTTCCAGATAAAGAATTGGCTTATACGAGCTTAATAGCAGTATGATCACGCCTTCATACCGACCACAATCGAAAATGTACCCACTTCAGATGTCTATTTCAAAAAATAAGCACGCAAAGTGGGTACATTCCGCCGACCGCCGTCAAAAACAAAAAAAGTCGGCAGACCATTTCTGATCTGCCGGCCGGAAGTTAATCCTTTGTTAGGCCTTTACGGCGCGATGTCATCAATCGTCGATGCTGTCATCATCCTCGTCGGTTACATCGATCGTGGGCTTGAACTCGTCAGCCTTTACGGAAGGAGCCTCCTCCTTCTTTGTGGCTACGGGAACGGGGATCGGGGCACCGCCCTCGTTAGCGGCTGCCTTCTCACCGAGTCCGAAGTTCGTAGCTCCCGCGAGCTTGGTGCCTGCGAACGAACCGATAACGGATCCCAGATTGATACCGAGGCTGTCGCCTATACCGTCGATGGTCTGCTTGAAGGACTTTGTGATATCCTCCGTCATCTTGGCCGTATTGCCTTCGCCATACATCGTAATGGAATCGATGTTTGCAAGAGGCTTTGCGATAGCTTCCGCTACAAGAGGATACATCTTGCAGAGCATCTCGATGACAGCTGCCTCGCCGTACTTCTGCATGGCCTCGGCCTTCTTGTCGATACCGACTGCCTCAGCCTCTGCCTTTGCCCTGATGGCATCAGCTTCTGCTTCACCCTTTGCCCTGATACCTTCGGCTTCCTTCTGCATTGCAACAAGGTCTGCCTCGGCCTGGATCTTCTTGGCTTCGGCCTGCTGTGCGAGCTCGTACTTTCTGGCCTCTGCTTCCTTCTGTCTCTTATAGAGCTCGACATCAGCCATCTGCTGCTGACGGTAACGCTCTGCATCTGCGGCCTTCTTGATCTCGGCATCGAGAGCCTGCTCACGTACCTGAGCCTCTTTCATCTTGAGCTCGATGGCCTTCTCCTGCTTGGCGATATCAGCTTCGGTGTTGGCGACTTCGATAGACTTTCTCTGTGCCTGCTCCTGGATCTTATAAGCTGCATCAGCCTCAGCCTTCTTGGTATCCTGAACTACCTGGAGTTCGGATCTCTTGATGGCCAGGTCATTCTGCTTGATGGCGATCTCCGTCTCGGACGATACCTTGGCATCGTTTGCTTCCTTGGCGGCCTGAGCCTGAGCGATGGCTACGTCTCTCTCGGCATTTGCCTTGGCGATCGAAGCTGTCTTCTGGATCGTGGCCATGTTGTCCTGACCGAGAGCGGTGATGAGGTCGTTCTTATCCTCAACATGCTGGATGTTGCAGGAGATGATCTGGATACCCAGATTGTTCATGTCGACCTGAGCTTTCTCCTGTACCTGATCACCGAAGGACTTTCTGTCGTTGCAGAGTTCCTTGAGAGTGATGGTACCGATGATCTCACGCATGTTACCCTGAAGGGAGTCAACGAGCTGTGCGTTGATCTGCTCGCTCCTCATGTTAAGGAAGTTCTTCATGGCGAGCTTGATACCCTCTTCGTCGGTCCTGATCTGTACCTTGGCAACGGCATCGATATTTACACCGATGAAGTCTGCCGTGGGAACAAAGTCACCCGTCTTGATATCGATGGAGATCTGCTCGATAAGGAGTTCGTCTTTCCTCTCGAGAAACGGGAGCTTCAGACCGGCTTTACCGATAAGGATCTTCGGGCGCTTCTTAAGACCTGTGATGATGTAGGCCTTGTTCGGCGGAGCCTTAACGTAGCTCGTTACGATGATGATTATTACAAATATCACGGCTATCGCGATGAGGATCACGGGAAGCGTGACAAGATTTGCCTGAATTATTCCGGCAGGCACGACCGTACCAACCAAAGTTTTCATAGTTCTTTCTCCTGTTCCTTATTCAATTAAATATATGTCCGAATGTTTTCGCGAAAAACATTAAAGATATCTTATCATTTCCCCACCCGGGGTCAAGATAAATCGTATCGGGGAAACCCGAATTTACAATCTGTCCACAATTTACTTCCGACGCACCTTCGAAAGGACGGATTCAAAGGACAAAAACCATGTCATGGCGACCACAGAAAGAGACTCGGCAAGGTGAAGCACCGAGATATCATGCTGCCCTTTCATTATCCCTCCGATCTGCCTGACGTTTAAAGTAAGGACAACGGTCATGAGGATAAACAGGATAAGCATTATATACTCACGGACGCCTTTCTTCTGTCCGTTCTCGAGAAAAAGGATCAGAGGTATGGCCATAAACACCATCATATACTGGTAGGAAATAGAAGGGATACCGATCATGACGCAGCAAAGAAGCGTAATGCATCTGATCCTGTCTTTGGTAAGGAAGGCAGAGACAAGTCCCGCTCCCGCAGTGATCCAGGCGAGGATCCCTGCCGCCGCCGTGGCCGCGGACGTCATCTTACGTGTAATTAGGATAACTATAAGGACGGTATATGTGTTCTTGAAGGAGACCTTGCAGCCGGGGCCCATATAAAGACCAGTTCCTCCGCCTGCTGCGCTCGACAGTCCCTTTGCCCAGGACGCGACGGCTCCCGCGCCTCCCATCAGAAGGAACGGGACAGCGAAGAGAACAATAGCATAGATACTGCAGCGGACTGCTTCCCTGTGTTTCCTGTCTTTTATTAGAAGGATACCGAATATCGCAGGATAGAGCTTGAATCCGAAAGCCAGAGCCAGCGCCACCAGTGCGAGTTCCCTCTTCCATGCCTTGGGATCGTCCTTCCAGAGAAAAAAGAGGACTGTCAGGATAAAAGTGGGAAGGACCAGATTGCCGCGTTCGTACAAAAACAGGAACGGTGCCGATGTTATCACCGCCAGTATCGTAAATATCCTCGATCTCTTGTCCTTACAGAATGCGAAAAGCACCCATATCAGAAGAGCGATGAATATCACATAATAAACGATAAGGGATACCTGCCCCTGTATACTGTTCCTTATGGCCTTTCCGCCCGTATCCACTATCCGGTAGGGGATGAAGGCCGCGAAGACCTTGTAGAAAAGATATGCTACCGGCGGATAGAACACACCGTAATCGTAAGGACGGTCTATCGAAGAATGCTTGAGGCTGTTAAAGAAGTCCATGAAGGTATCCTTCGCGTCGTAGAACAGGAGCTGATCTCTAAGGATCGATCCGCCCGTTACGGCCGTCATCACGATCGAGAAGACAAGGCACGAAAAGAAGACTGAATAATAGATCTTCTGCTTTCTGCTCATTCCTTATCCCCTTTCATCTTTTCTTTGATCGCCGTCGAACTGATCCCCTCAGTATACGGGAAGAATTCCATATTGGATCCGCGCTTTCGAAGCTCGGTAAGGACATCGTTCCAGTGTCCGACATGATCGTCGCCGGAGAAATGACAGTCGTAATGAAGCTGTTCCCATGCGTCGAGCTTGTCGGTATTGCTCATGTCGACGGCTACGGTCTCGTCAACATAGGAAAGTGCTTCTAGTACGGCCCTTCTCTCTTCAAGCGGCATGACGGGTCTCTTGTTCTTATAGTATTCCACCAGATCGTCGGTAAGGACGCCCACGATAAGATAGCGGCATCTTTCCTTGCATCTTCTGATCAGATTGATATGACCGCTGTGCAGAAGATCGAACACTCCCGGGACATACCCGATACGGTAAGGCTTGTTTCCATCTTCGGTCAGTTTCCGAATCCTGATCCTTATCATCTCTCGATCGGGCGTGGCCATCTTATAGAGCTCTTCATAACGCTCCCGGCTTCGAACCCTGCTTATAAAGTCCTCTTCCCTCTTCTCATACTTTGAGATCAGCTCACCAGCGATCCCGTAACGGTCAAAGAGAGACTTTTTATATCCCTCATCCTTTATCTCGTGAGCATACTGGAAGAAGTACTTGAGCATGCGGTACATAACGTACTCCAAAGGGGTGTCCTCCGAAAGGAACTCCTGATCGTAAAACAGGATGTCATCACCCGCTTCGAAAGCATTAAAAGGAGCAAGATCTATATATGCCTTTGAAAGTATGGTCTCACCCGTGACCTCATCCACATGATAAGAACCTGATGCTGCAATGACATAGGAACGGATCTTATCGAAAGCAGCCTCAAGGGTCGTTATATCCGAAGCGGCATCGGCTCTCATCCTGTTTCCGAGATTACCGTAAGTCACATATTCCGAAGAAAGATAAGGTCCGAAGCTGTCCTCACCGTATATCGTATCGAGGACAGGAACGTTTTTGGACTTCAGGTCAGAAGTATATGAAGCGAGCTTTTTAAGATGATCCGCGCCCTCCTTATATAGGGGCCTTTTTATGACACGGCCGCTGCTCCTGACCGTGGTCGCCATGCCGAACAGAGGCCCACGATCTTCCGTTATCACGGCAAGATCTATATCAGAAAGCTTTCCGGTCTCGACGATAAACGAATTGGAAAGGAATGGCAGTGCGCCCTCCTCTATCGCATCGGGAAGTATCCGGTGCTCCAGTCCGAACATCGATCTGTCGGAATAGTCGTAATCAAGAAGCCTCTCCCTGGCAGGCGAAGCCTCCCTGAAGTTATCGCTATAGATAAGCTGCGGCATGGATATATCGGGAAGCGGATAATAAAACTTGTGCTCTGTGTTACCGAGAAACTTTTCCACTTCATTCTTGGAATAAAGGCGGCCCTCTTCGGGTACATTATCCATATAGCCGTTTATCCCGTCAAAAGCGACCCCGGTAACGGGATCTGGCGTACCGCAGAAATACTTGAGCCCGTATCTGTTTCCGAATACCAGGAGCATCGTCCCATCGGGAGAAAGAAGGCTCTGAAGATAAGAAATCCTGGCAGGTATATCCTTACAGGAAGTCATGCCCTCGTGATCGATTATGTAATCGAACTTCCTTCCCGGAGTGATATCTTCGATCGATAAGACTTCGCGGCATCGCTCTCTGAGCATGGAGACAACGGCTTCGGGACAATGCGATGCCAGAAGGACCGAAGAATCCGGTCTGAATTCATACCAGGAATAACATGCTCTTATAAGTTCCGGGATCATACTCAGTCTCTCCTCACATAGCCGGGAAGTTTTGAAAGCCTCGCTTCGATAAGCTTTCGAAGATC
>JAFZWN010000137.1 GCA_017617295.1 Clostridiales bacterium
AACGCTTGGGTGGCCCAGCTTAATGAAGGAGTCTCGAGAGAAGAGGTATTCGAAGGATTTGCTCAGTCGCCTGAGTTCACGGGTATCTGTGCTTCGTACGGGATAATAAGATAAGAGAATAAGACATATATTTATAAGGGGGACAGATTTATGATCAGTAATTTTAAACGATCGCTGGCTTTTGTTGTTGCAACTTTTTCGTTGGCAACAGGAAGCCTTAACGTAATGGCAACACCGGTAACCGAGTTTACGAGGGATCAGGCAACTTCTTGTACGCTTGACGGAACTTATGATGTAACTATTTCTTCGGGAAATAACAGTAAGTGGTTCTCTTTTACCGCACCTGAGGCCGGTGCATATGCATTCTTTACTTCGGATTCCGGAGCTTCAGATCCGTTCCTGCTTCTTTATAACAGCGATATTATACCTATCAACTATAACAATGATGCCGGTGTCGGAGATGAAGAATCAGAGTCATATGTATCCGCAGTATTGGATGCGGGAGAGACTGTATATATCCAGGCGACACTCAGTGATTATGAGATCAGTAACGGAAGTTACCGGTTACATGTAGCTAAGGGATTGGCTTTCTATTTCGATTACGACGGGAATGAATATTATCTGCCCTGGTTTGGCCGCACTATGTATGTAGAAGGCGGAGATGATCTGACATTCAGGGTTTGCGGAGATATTTCCTATAGAATTACTGATTCGACCGGCATTCTTTCCGATTATAACGGCGGGGATGTGGTCTTTGAAAATATATGGCGTTCGAAGGATGGTACTGCCAATGTTCTGTTTTCGATAGGAGAATATGCATTTTTCAACAGCTTGAATGTGAGTTATTCATACTATTATTGGGCAGGCGAAGGTGAGTTTATATCAGGTTATGAAGGTTTTTCATATGAATACGTGATGGTCGATCCCGGTGATTCCTTTGAAGTAAATGATACATCCACTACCTGTTTTTACTATCCTTTACATGGTGGTTATCAATCTGTTTCGCGTGATCAGAATCTGCCCGACCCTACTGTTGCAGACGGAGTCAGTACTATCAGCGGTACGGTCGAAGATATAACGGAATTTACGTATGTAAGGATAATCGCGGATAATATCGACCGTCACACATGGGCTGAAAGAGTACATAATATCTTTGTATCAGATCCGGATGCACCGCAGATGGAGATCGATACGAATTATCATGTAAGCGATAGATTTCCGGGACAAGAAGTTCTTAATTTCACACCGAGGCTTTCCGGGTCTTATACTATAAGTTCGCTGAATGTAAGCAGCGGAGACGGTGAAGTATATGTGTTTGATCAGGATAACCGTCTGATCGGAACAATTTCAGGTTATATAGTCTATACCAATCATCTCGGGGAAGCGGTAGATTATGACTATGACTATCGAAATAACCTGGACTGGGCCCCATACTATTATTATCATTATGGTAATGAAGATCCCACGGTTACCGAGGGATCAGAGGAGAATATCCTTTCTTCTCACATAGCGGATTCGAGTATAACTTTGGACCTGACGGCCGGTCAAACATACTCGATTGCGATAGCAGCTTCTTATTGGCAGTTTGACGCTGATGATCAGGATATTAGGGTAACATGGAACGGCTCCGAGCCGTATCCCACGCCTTCACCGACGCCTACGGCTGAACCTACGTCTGCGCCTGTGGCACAGCCTACCTCATCACCCGTGATCGATGAACCTATAACAGGTCCTGTCGTTCCTGCTGCTAATTATAGTATCGGAGACTTTGTCGAAAGGCTCTATACGGTAGCTCTCGGCAGACCTTCAGATCCGGAAGGTAAGCAGGACTGGATCGATGCAGTAACGTTGCGCGGACAGACAGGCGCAGACCTCGCAAGAGGATTCCTCTATAGTCCCGAGTTCCTTCAGAAGAACGTATCTAATGAAGAGTTCGTAAGAGTACTGTACAGGACATTCTTTAACAGGGATGCTGATGCTGACGGACTGGCAGGCTGGGTGGCAGTCCTTGATAACGGAGGATCTAAGGAAGGCGTTATCGAAGGCTTTATCAATTCCACAGAGTGGGCTAATCTCTGTCTTCTTTACGGAGTACGAAGCGGAGGAACAGGTGTTCCCAATATCGAGGTAGAGCCAAATCAGCAGACTATCGACTTTGCGACCAGACTGTATACAACATGTCTCGGCAGAGCGGCTGACCAGAACGGACTTCGTGCATGGGCCAGACAGCTTGCCAACCAGAGAGATACGGGAACAGGAGCCGCAAGAGGATTCTTCTTCAGTAATGAGTTTACAGGCCAGAATGTAAGTAATGACGAGTACGTCAACAGACTCTACCGTACGTTCATGGGAAGAGAAGCTGACGAAGCAGGCTTCAATGCATGGGTGGCCCAGCTTAATGAAGGAGTCTCGAGAGAAGAGGTCTTCGAGGGCTTCGCACAGTCGCCTGAGTTCACTGGTATCTGTGCTTCGTACGGGATAATAAGATAAAAAAGATTACTGATAGTCTAAAAGGGCGCCGTTTCCGGGAGGGAACGGCGCTTTTTGCATACGATAATAGATCAATTTGATAAACATTGGGATATTGGGCGTTTGAACCCCGAATGGCGGCTTTTGAAAATGTATTAGCCTGATGAAGTTGACGATAATAAGTCAATTTATGTAAAAGTCATTTTATGTATAATTGCCTTACACAAACCAATATTCCAAACAATCTGAAAAGGAGGACTTTATGTTACTTACGATCAAGAAACTCGCGATCTGCAGTACGGTAGCTTCATCGCTTCTATTGGGAAGCATAAGTGTTGCTGCTGCCCCGGCAGGATCGCTCACGACTGATCAGACCACGGTCACCCAATTAGGCGGAACTTATGAGGTCTCATTATCGGCTCGCGACATCGAAGGCGAGTGGTTCAGTTTTACGGCTCCGGAAGCAGGCGCTTATGCCTTCTGGACGACGGAGGCTGATCATACCGTGCTTCTCGTGTACAATGAGGATCGCGTGCTGGTAAACTATGCAGAACGTAATAGCAGCAGCGGTATGTATGTAAACGGTCGCCCCACGGATGACCAATATGTTTCCGTAGTGCTTGATGCAGGCGAGACCTGCTTTGTAAAAGCGGTCACGGATTATAATCGTACCGATGAGTGCGTTCTTCATGTAACGAAGGGATTATGTTTCTATATTGAATATGACGGGGAGGAGTATTACCAGCCGTTTTTTGGAGGCAGCGATTTTTACTTCTATTCCGGCGATGATATAACTTTCCGTCTTGTCAGCAGCCTTGACGCTTCACAAGTAGAATCGACGGGGGACTATTCATATACCCCCGATAGTCTGGCAGGAATAGATGAAGGCACTGTTACCTGGGAAGACGTGACAGCCAGAAATCTCAGTTACGAATTAACCCGCCGCTTCTATATAGACGAATGTGAGTTCAGGATGTATTTCGTAGGAAATCTCATTCCGATGGACAGATATGAACCTTTATCTATTTCGGGAATTTCCGGTGATCAGTTTGTTTCCGAGCTTATAGAGCCAGGTTCTTCTTACACTATCTGCGATACTGTTATTGATACTGACACTAATAGTTTCGGCGGATTCTGGGACATGGGTAACATGTGTGAAAGTGGAATGTTCATGGCACCGTATTTTGATTTTGATCCGGACACATTTACTGCAACGTTCGAACATACAAGAACAGGGATCGAAGATTTTGCGATGTGCAGGGTCTATAATTATTCTTCTCCGATCAATTATTTTAATGTTCCCAACAGCAGCGCATATAAGACATATTTCCTCTTTGTGCCTGATGAGAATCCGGGAACACTGACTTTAGGTCAGCCTTATTCCGTCGATCATCTCTATCCCGGCGGAAATGATTATGATTTTAAGCTTTACGAGGATTTCCTTACTTTCACTCCTGAGCAGAGCGGAAGCTATACATTCTCCACGACTAACCTCAGAGTCGGAATGCCGAATATATCGGTATTTGCCAGCGATTACAGCCGTATAGGCGGAGTATGCTCATCTTATATCCGTACTCCCCGTGCTCTTAATCTCAATTTCGGCAGACTTCTGTACTTTGACAGAGTGTTCGGAGACGAAGTCGATTGCAACAATACTCTCGATACTTCCAGATTCTTCTATGATAATGTTTCCATGACTGTAGACCTTACGGCCGGCGAGACATACTATGTTGCTGTCGGTTCTTTCTTTGACGGTATTTTCGATGTAAATGTTTCATTTAATCCTCCTGCAACTGAGCCCACTACAGAGCCTTCGCAGGAACCCTTGACAGAACCTTCACAGGAACCTTCTGCTTCGGAGCCTTCGGCGACGGAACCCGCAGCTTCCGAACCTTCTGCACAGGAGCCTTCAGCTACGGAACCTGCTTCCACAGAGCCTTCTGTTCCTGCCGATGTTCCTACACAGACTGTTGAAGTAAGTAACTACAGTGTCGGTGATTTTGTTGAGAGACTTTACAGCGTAGCTCTCGGCAGATCTTCCGACGCTTCGGGAAGACAGGACTGGATCGATGCCGTTACATTAAGAGGGCAGACTGGTGCTGATCTTGCAAGAGGATTCCTCTACAGCCCCGAGTTCTTAAATAATGATGTACCCAACGACGAATTCGTAAAGGTCCTTTATCTGACATTCTTTAACAGAGAAGCGGATGATGCGGGACTTGAAGGATGGGTGAATGCACTGAATAACGGCGAGTCCAAAGAGAGTGTTATCGAAGGATTCATCAATTCGAGCGAGTGGTCCAACCTCTGCCTTCTTTATGGTATCAGAAGCGGCGGAACCGGCATTCCTACGATCAACGTAGAGCCCAACCAGAAGACGATCGATTTCGCGACGAGACTTTACACGACATGTCTCGGCAGAGTAGCTGATGAGGCCGGCATGATGGCGTGGGCAAGACAGCTCTCCAACCAGAGAGACACAGGAACGGGCGCTGCTCACGGTTTCTTCTTCTCCGATGAGTTTGTTAACCAGAATGTATCCAATACCGAGTTCGTTAACAGACTTTACAGGACATTTATGGGCCGTGAGGCTGATGAAGCTGGATTCAACGCATGGGTTGCCCAGCTTGATTCGGGCGTGTCACGCGAGGAAGTATTTAACGGCTTCGCGGGATCGCAGGAGTTTATGAGGATCTGTGCCGATTACGGAATAATCAGATAAGATCATATCGATGTTTTTTACGGCCGCCCGGGATCTTATGAACGGATCTCGGGCGGTTTTATATTCTCCGAATGCAGGTTAATTATATTTGATTTTATGCACCGGGTAATATATAATCATCGCTGGTATTTTAGTATATCAATAGGGGGTAAGTGAAATGAAAAGGACAGTTATCAATTTGAAGAATGTTGTTGCATTAATGACGGTCATCGCCATGATGACCGCAGCTTCCGGGTGCAGCGGCAACGGGAAGACGCCTTCGGGTGATGACGATGCTGATGTAGCGGTCACGGAAAATGACAGTGAAGAGGAGACGGCAGTCGGAGATTCCGATATGTCGGCTATAGCTGCTCTTGCATCGGATTTCAGCGGCCGGGTAACAGAGAAGCTTGGAGTATCTGAAGATGATATCAGTGAGATCGATCCGAGCACTATGCATAATTCCAATGCATTTCAAGGTGAGTATTATCTTATCTCAGCATCTGACCTTCCTAATATCGAATGCTTCATCTATGATGATGCAAGCGAGGCCCGTTCTGTGTTTGAAGAGTACTATAACACTTTTACGGATGAATTCAGCGAAGATGATTTTGAAGGCGAATATCAGAGCGTTTTTGAAGCAGATCACGGCTATATCGTATTAAACGGCAGTAATACCGGTACTCATATCTTCGGTGACAGATTCATGATTGGCGGAGAAGCCGTTTATGCCGGGATCTATTATGAAGGCAATACCGTTATTCGGATCATGCCCAAAAATGACATCGATTCCGTGGAAGATGCTATCAGAAGCCTTGAACTTCCCATGGCAAATGGCGATAACTGCTGATGAAGTGAATAACTTCGGATAATACGGATACAATAAAATAGAGCCTTTTTGTCGTAGAGATAAGAAGGCTCTTTTTGTGTTCTGGAGTATCCTGTTTGAACGCAAATAGTATTGCATAATTATACGCCGTGATGTATAATATCAAAGATGATTGATTTGGGGTATGCAGAAACGAAACAGGGGTAAGTTTAGGATTTCACAAGTTTTCTGCTGATTATCGATAAACGGATATTAATCGCAGTATGTTCGCGATGAACGGATATGCCGCGTTTTAATATATAAAATTATGGAATAAGGGAGGTTCTGACAATGAAAAAGACAATTGTAAGACCCGTAGCCATGACTCTTGCGGCAGCAGTCGGATTCGGCATGAGCGGATTAGTATCCGGTTCGCCCGTCAACGCAGACTGGTCCAAGAACATGAGCAACACAGCGATAGGCGTATCGCAGATCGGAAGCCCGGTCGACCCGAGGAGCGATGCTGACCCGACGGGAGGCAATACTCCCTGGAGCGGAAGCTATGTATACTTCGGAAAGTATGACGGCGAACCGATCAGGTTCAGAGTACTTGCTCCGACGACAACGGAATTCGGAGGAACAACGATGTTCCTCGACAGTGACCTGATCCTTTATGAGGCTAACTGGTCGATGATAAATACCGGTGGTCAGACCAATGACTGGAATTCGGATAATTGTGATATCAGAAACAACTTAAACTTTACCCAGTTCCTTTTAGCAAGTGACGGTTTTACGAGCTACGAGAGAATATCCATAGCCCAGAGCACAAGGGCCGGCGGTGTTGATTATCCCGAGGGCTCGGGACTTGAATCTCTTTACGGTCATACGGTTGGCCTTGAGGGAGATCAGATATTCCTTCTTGATGCCGAGGATCTTTTTAATCCCGCATATGGTTACGGCGGAGCCCTCAGAGGCGCAAGCGACATTCCTAACCGTGCGAAAGTCATGAGAAACGGCAGAAGCGATTGGTATTATCTCAGATCTCCGAACATTGCAGCTGATTCAACTAATGTTTCGGTCGGTGCCGTTCATGACAGAGGATACTTTGCCAGCCTTAATGCAGGAAGGTCTTTTGGTATCGCGCCCGCTCTGAACGTGGATCTTGACGATGTTCTCTTCTCATCGCTTGTCTCCGGAACTGCCGGACAGCCCGGTGCAGAATATAAGCTGACTGTAGCGACCCCGGAGTTTTCCGTTGCCAAGAGGCCGTTTGAGGAGATTACCATATCCGGATCGACCGTATCGGTACCTTATGAGGTCATTCAGCCGAATTCGCACCCTTGCAACCGCGTATCTGTCTTTATCGTAGACAAATTGGATTACAGATCTGCCAATATGCTTTATTACGGAGCTCTTACACCTTCGGGTGAGGACCGCGGTACATTCACCCTTCCGAGCGGCCTTTCTGCTGAAGGTTGGGGAACCGACTACTTCGTATATATGGTCGCTGAGCAGGTAAACGGTCCTCATGAGACGGATTATGCGTGTGCTCCAGTAAGGCTTAACTACACCTATCATGGTTCCACTCAGCCTACGACGGCTCCCACGGCAGCGCCTACGGCCATCCCCAATACAGAACCCACTGCTTCGGGCTTTGTTGAGAGACTTTATACTGTTGCTCTCGGACGTTCTTCCGATCCTGCCGGAGCAGCTGACTGGGTAGCTGCCATCACCGAGCGCGGTGAGACAGGCGCAGATGCCGCCAGAGGTTTCCTCTACAGTGACGAGTTCCTGAATAAGGATGTAACGACGGAAGAATTCGTAAGGATACTCTATGTTACTTTCTTTGACCGTGAGCCTGATACAGACGGATTCAACGCATGGGTAAACGCACTTAATAACGGTTCATCCAAGCGTGACGTAATCGAAGGATTTATCAACTCCACCGAGTGGGCCAACCTTTGCCTCAGATATGGTATCGCCAGCGGCGGTACCGGCGTTCCGAATATCGAGGTCGAGCCTAACCAGCAGACGATCGATTTCTGCACAAGGCTTTACACAACATGCCTTAACAGAAATGCCGATGAGGCCGGACTTATGGCATGGGCCCGTCAGCTCGCCAACAGAAGAGATTCCGGAAGCGGTGCTGCCAGAGGTTTCTTCTTCAGCGATGAGTTCGTTAACCAGAATGTAAGTAACGGAGAGTTCGTTAACAGACTCTACAGGACATTCATGGGAAGAGAAGCTGACGAAGCCGGCTACACGGCATGGGTCGCACAGCTCGAGCAGGGCGAGAGCAGAGAGACAGTCTTCATGGGCTTCGCCGAGTCTCCCGAATTCACGAGGATCTGTGCATCCTACGGAATAATCGGATAACAGTAGCGATACTTTAATATCTTCTTTCTGCCCGGGTAACACCGGGCAGTTTTTATTGTATGAATATTCAGGACGATTATGAGCGCTGCCTTCTTCCTGTATGAAAATCTTTATCTTCTCAGAACAGTGAAGATCTGTTTATCAGAAAGATGCAGGAGGACTTGTAACCCAAATATTGCTCTGAAATGCAAAATCTGGGTTCATGTCTGGGTTATTTTCGCCAAAATAACCCAATTTCGTTCCTGAACTGAGATTATTGGGTTCATGTCTGGGTTAATTTCTATAATAATCGACGCGTACTGTTACTCCCCCGATGAAACTCTAAGTTGCAGTACCAAGTGCAGTACATACACGCATGTGTACTGTAACATGCTTTTGAAACAGCAGATCGCAGTACCAAGTACAGTACATTCTATTCCCCCGGCTCATATATCAGGCCCCCTTGCAGAGGCTTTGCAAAAACGGCATGATCCACCAGGGAAAACGTGAATAGCCAAAAAATTTTTTAAATTCTTTCGAATATTTCCCTTTGCTTCTGTGTCTATCTGTTAGACAGTTGAAAGGAGAAACTGAATATGATCGATCATTATCAAAAAAAGACGGACCAAGTTGATTGCAAAAATCCGGTCCGCAAAGTTAAGCTTAGGGCCCTGTCCTTACTGATCATCCTTGTTATGATGATCGGAATGGGACAGACTGTGTTCGGAAGTTCTGTTGGGACGATAAGGTTAGGGGATACGGTCCATGTTACCGTGGAAGATCCGGGAGAAGGCCAATGGTATGTCTTCAGACCGGAGACTACGGGGCACTACGTTTTCTATTCGTCCAATATCGAAGGGTTCAGCAGTCCGAGATGCTATATCTATGAAGATCCTTCGGATGAGCCGGCCAACAGTTTTAACGGGCCCGGACTTCATAACAATATCTATAATGTTTACTATCTCAATTCAAATACTACTTATTATATCGAGGCTACTTCTTCGAGTAATTATTTCGTGGAATATGATCTTACGCTTTCCTTTTTCGTTAATTGCGGAAACGGTAATCAGTATAATAGCGGGGCATATGCGCGTTTTGATTTTAATTCAAATTATTCCGCTACATTAAGACCCAGTCCTGAATTTGCAGGTGATTATACATATTCCTGGTATTTCGATACCGTGGATCCTGCACATGAGAACGTTTTGTCGACAGAATCTACATATACCGTAACAGACGGAACCGGAATATATGTCTGCGAGGTATCAAACGGAAATGTTTCCACATATGTATACTATGTCTTTACAAGGAAGGTCGGCCTGAGGTGTGTGGCTCAGAATCCCGATTACAGGCTTGTAGATGCAGGAGTTCCTGAATTTATCCCGATGCCTGAATGCACGTCAGATCATCCGGAACTGACACAATACCTGCATGTCTATACCCGTGCCTACCCTCTTTTAGGCGACACAGACAGAAGTGTATACGAATATATATATCCGGAGGGTGTAAACGGTGTAACATTTCCCTACGGACTTACTTCGTTTACCGCGTTGGTGGTAGAGATGAAACCGGATTATAACACGGAATCCGTGATCACAAACCAGGAGGTATTTGTATATAACGGTACCCCCGACGGAATCCTTTCGGAAGGTAACTCCGTACATGTTGATGTGAATAATCATATGGATGATGACAGAGTAGATTATACGTGGCAGCAAATATATACTTATACACCGGACAGAAGCGGCACGGCAACATTTACGGTCGATCAGATCGAAAGCGGACTTCCCACTATGGTAATCTTTGACGATCAGCACAGACTGCTCGGACAGGGCGGAGGAAACGGTCTGAAAGATGCACCCGACTGGGGTCAGGCAGTTAAGACACCATTTTCTGTTGATATAAATGTTGAAGCTGGAAGGACATACTATGTCTGTGTTCCTCTGTGGGGCGGCTTTATGTATTGTGATTATACGGTTGCTTTGGACAGTTGGTTGGTCGATTACAGGATATCTGTCTCGATGCCGGCTGCTCCTTCCGATGATCCCGATGTCCCTTCAACGGATCCAGGAACACCTTCGGGAAACCATACGGAAACGCCTTCCGGTAACCCTACAGGAACGCCTTCCGGTAACCCTACAGGAACGCCTTCAGGTAACCCTTCAGATGCGCCGACATCTGCCCCTGCAGTTCCTACGAGTAATCCCGCGCCTGTTGATGCACCTGTTGTGGCGTCAAGAGGCTACAGCATAGGCGATTTTGTAGAAAGACTTTATACGGTAGCCCTCGGCCGTTCTTCGGATCCCGCAGGCAAGCAGGACTGGATCGATGCTGTTACACAGAGAGGCCAGACAGGTGCCGATGTGGCAAGAGGTTTCCTCTATAGTCCCGAGTTCCTTAACAAGAATGCATCAAATGAGGAATTTGTAAGAGTACTTTACCGTACGTTCTTTAACCGTGACGCTGATGCCGACGGACTTAACGGATGGGTGTCAGTTCTTGATAACGGAGGAACCAAAGAAGGAGTCATCGAAGGCTTCATCAACTCCACTGAGTGGGCCAACCTCTGTATCCTTTACGGTGTAAGAAGCGGCGGTACAGGTGTTCCCAATATCCAGGTGGAGCCCAACCAGGGTACGATAGATTTTGCGACCAGGCTCTACACGACATGCCTGAACCGTCCTGCAGATGAAGGCGGCCTTATGGCATGGGCAATGCAGCTCGCTAATCAGAGAGATACCGGAACCGGAGCCGCAAGAGGATTCTTCTTCAGTTCCGAGTTTATGGATCAGGATGTGAGTAACGAGGAGTACGTCAACAGGCTTTACAGGACATTTATGGGCCGTGAAGCAGATGAAGCCGGATTCGGTGCGTGGGTGTCACAGCTGAACGGAGGCGTATCCCGTGAGGAGGTCTTTAACGGGTTTGCACAGTCACCGGAATTTACGGGGATCTGTGCTGACTACGGGATCTTAAGATGACAATTTCCCTATTCCTTATTTCTTTTGCTAGCCGCCTGCGGGATCCCCTCCTGCAGGCGGCTATTACATGGAGTAAAAAAGTGATAATATTCTATATGGTTTTCGAATAATCCCCTTTCCGTATGTGTCTTATAAGTAGATGCGGAAATCAAGGAGGTATAAGAAATGACGCCGGAAGAACTCGAGAAACTGTATACGGACGCGTACAAGGCCGTATACTGGACGGCATTTAAGCTCCTCAAGAATAATGAGGAGGCAGAGGATGTCGTGCAGGATACGTTCATCACGGCTTACAACTCGTACGACTCTCTTAATGATAAGAGCAAGGCTGTCGCATGGGTCAAGAAGATCGCGGCCAATAAGTGTCTTAACATCCTGACAAGGACCAGAACGGTCAATGTCGAAGATGAGATTCTCGAGAATACCGAGGCAGTGCCCGAGGATTTCCTCCCGGCATCTATCGTGGAGTCGGATGAGAAACGCAAGATCATAATGGATATCATCGACAGTAATCTGTCCGAGGATTCCAAGATGACGATCGTTCTCTTCTACTTTAACGAGATGAGCATCAAGGAGATCGCCGAGCGTCTCGATATCCCTCAGGGGACAGTCCTTTCGCGTCTGAATTATGCCAAGAAAAAGATCAAGAAAGGGGTCGAGGACTATGAGAAAGAAAGTAACGATAAGTTGTTTATGGGTGTTCCTTTCCTGACGCTGCTATTCCAGAAGGAAGCAGAACAGGTTCCGTTCAAGCCGATCCCGGCATCGATCAAGAATATTTCCTCATCTTCACATACAACAGGCGGAGCATCCAAGACAGGCGGCGCAGCGAAAGGTTCTTCGGGTGCAGGCAAGGCAGCTTCCGAAGCCGCTTCGGCATCGGGAAAAGCGGGGGCCTCCCTGGCAACGGCAGCGGGCAAGGGAGCTAAGGCCTTTATAGTAAAGAAGATCGCTATCGGCCTGGCGGCAGTTGTCGCAGTGGGCGGTGGCGGAGCTGCCGTATATACGATAGTAAGTAAGAATGACAAGCCCCGTGACAGGGTCGAGGAGACTATTGACGACGATGATGAAGAGACGACCGTAGAATCTTCTTCGGAAGAGACAAATGAGACTACGGAGCCTTCGGAAACAGTCCGGAATATCAACGGAAGGACTCCCGAATCACTCGATCTTCACGGCGGGTATGTCCGTAACAGTCACTATGTAAACTATATTAATGATGAGACGAATGATCTGGACTGTGTCTATTATGATGCAGACGGTAATGAAGTTCTTAACTGCGGATACGGCGATGACGGCTATCAGAACCATTCGGATTACTATGAGTATGACTCGCAGGGAAGGGTTATAAGAGAGGAAAACTGGGACAGGTCAGAAGACAACAACGGTACGTTCAGGGATTATCAGTATGGTCCGAACGGGATCACAAGGATCGACTACGGTACTCTGGGACATGATGCAGATAATTATATTGCGTATGATTACGACGATCAGGGAAGACTGATATGCAGGGCAAGGCAGTCCGTGTCCAATGATACCTGCTGGTGGCGTTATGAATATGAATATTACGAGGACGGTTCATATATTGAAAGATATCATTCCTTCGATATGATGCAGCAGAAGATCGTTGATACCGGTGATTACAGGATATTCAGCAGTGACGGCATCCTGCTCGAAGAATATGATTTCATGTCGTTGGCTATTTGTTCCTCCCATTACTATTACACATACAATGCAGATAATGACCTTATTCAGACCGATGTCTACGAGGGAAGCAGCCTTAACCGGACCATAACTTATGAATATGATGCAGAGGGCAGACTAGTACATGAATACGCAGTGCTTTCCAGCGGTACTGATGTGTATGAGATCACTTATGATTATGAAGATCTGTAAATAAGCTATAATTGTTCAGATTTCAATATGCGGCCCGCTTTTCCTTCAGCCGGAGGAGCGGGCCTTGAATTATTTTCGAAATCTTTCGAATATATTGATACTCCTTTGTGTCTTATTGTCAGAAACACTTAATAAGGAGGTATCTTAATGAAATATTTCAAGACTAAGATCGTCGGGATCGCATTGGCTGTATCAATGCTGTTCGGAAGTACTTGTGTGCTGGCGGATGAAAATGATCTTGAATCAATGTATGCTGCCACTCCGGTCTCGTACGGTGAAATCGTTTATGTAGACCTTCCCGAGGGTAATGATGGTATATGGTATTCTTTTACACCGTCGGAATCGGGGTATTATAATCTGTTCTCACGAAATACTACTTTTTCGTCAAATGTTTATGTTTGTGATTCTCAGGGGAATTATCTGTATAATTCACAGAGAAATGAAGGGGCTGAAAGCTTTTCGATCGAATGTTATTTTTCTGAGGGGCAGACATATTATTTCTGGATTTATTACACTGCTCCATGGGCGGGAAAAACCGAGATTAGCGTGTCATGGCCCGGACAGATAGCCAAAAGTGTAAAGATAAACGGTGAAGACGTCAATAAAAAGAACTATAGCGCAGATTATCTTACAGATTCCGTAGTGTTAAGCGTAACACCTCCGGAAGGAGAGGGATATACCTATCAGTGGTATAGAGCTTCTGTTTTTGGAGACAGGGAGGAAATACAAGGTGCAACGGAATCTTCTTATTCAGTTGGTGTTATATCCAGGTTGTATCAATGTGATATATGCCGGGGAGGTGTAACACGTACTGTGAGTTTTGATTCGATCACCTGGAATAATCTTCCCGATTTTTACGGCGCTGAAAGACCAGCTGTTTCGCTCGGGAATTCAGGGGTTGCTACTATAGCTGATATTCCTGCTTTTGAAGGATCAGATGATATGGTATATATTGCTTTTCCGACATATTACCTATGGAGATCTAAAACGTTCCGCGATACATATACATATAATCATTCCACAATAATTAATCTTCCATGGTCTACCTCAACGACTATGGAAGTACCGCCTTTAAATGTGACAACAATTGACCGTTATGGCGCAGCTGATTACTATAATGTTCTGATACGCCCGAATACGGTGCTCGGCGGGCATTGCGCATTTAATGATCTTATTGCGTTCGTCAGGACAGAAGACAATTCCGGAACTATAAATGTCGGACAGACACAGGAGACGCTTCTTTATAATGTTATGCCGGAGGCGGAGGATTTTGCATCAGATAGTTCACATACCGGTACATATGCAGACTGTTATGTATATTCATTTACCCCGGAAGTATCCGGAACATATACAATCTCTTCATCTGATCTAAGCAACGGTGATCCTTATGTTGCCGTCTTTGATGACACCTTCAGATTTGTGGCGGACGCTGATAATCTTGACAACAGTTACTTCTGGCAGACCGCCGTAGCAGCTGATGACTATAATTTCTCACTTCCTCTTAATCTTGAGGCCGGAAAAACATACTATTATGTCGTATGGTCTTCAGATATGTATGCTGTTAAAGTAGATGAGCAGGAGCTTATGGCTCAGTTTAATGTAACTCTTACTTGTGATAATACGTACAATGTAACGGTTACGGGAAGCGGACACGGCAGTGCATCAGCTTCTTGCGAGACTGCTCCTTGCGGAACCGAAGTAACACTTACGGCTACACCTGACAGCGGATACCGTTTTGATTCCTGGGAAGTTATCTCGGGTGGTGTAACTATCGACAATGACAGATTTACAATGGGATATTCTGATGTGGAGATCAGGGCAGATTTCGTAGCGGTTTCTGAACAGACTCCCACAGCGGCTGATGATGTAACGCCTGCAGGTACGACTCCGGCAGCGTCGGCTCCTTCCGATTCGTCTCCGTCCGGATCTGTTTCTACAGGTACGACACCGGCTGCTTCGACTCCGACTCCCGCGATCCCTGCGGCTGATAATTCATCTGTATCCGAAGGCGGAGTAGCGGGCTTTGTCGAAAGACTTTATACGATAGCTCTCGGGCGTGCTTCCGATCCTGCCGGTAAGCAGGACTGGATCGATGCGATAACGCTTAGAGGCGAGACAGGTGCTTCATGTGCAAGAGGATTCCTTTATAGTCCTGAGTTCCTGAATAAGGGTGTATCTAACGAGGAGTTTGTAGCAGTACTTTACCGCACATTCTTTAATCGTGAACCCGACCAGGACGGATTCAATGCCTGGGTAGGAGTGCTTAATAACGG